>JAKLQB010000472.1 GCA_022013615.1 Desulfobacterales bacterium
AAAACTCGGGATGTTGTGACCGGATATCCCGACCCACTTTCTTTTTTCACCGGGTGTTATCTTCAAGTCAGTATTTTCTGATTCAATGCGATAGTATTCTACCTCCATGCTGTTTATCCATTTTTTTATGGCCATAGCATCTTTATGAATATTCTTCCAGGCCTGCACTGGATCGGGTTTGTCAAGGAAGCAGGCCTTGATAACCTGATTGGTGTAATGCCTCAGGGATATTTTTGCCTGCCTTGCTAATTCATCCGTAGGCAATGTGCACAGCGTCCACCCGTAGATGCCTTGTTCTTCACGCTTCTGGAGGATTTCGCGAAGGGGTTTTTTCGCCACGACCGCTTTTCCGATTTTCTTTGGATCTATATCACTAAGGTGAGTAAGCGACTCCGGGGCATGAAGGTAAATACTGCCGTTAATGCCCTCACAGAGTTCTTTTTCACCTGGACCCAGAAAAACAAGCTGCTTTCTATTGGCTTTCGCATAAAAATTATGTTCCATTTTATGGGTCAGTCCCAGACGCAATACCGGGTTCATTCCCATGTCCAGGAGCTTGCCCTGAAGAATTTCGCACATCTTTAATGCTGCCAGATCGAATCGGATTAAGATGATCTCGTTTTTTTTGAACCTCCCCTTCCTCGCAGTTTTCAATGCCCACAGCAGGACATCCGAGTACTTATCCATCTGTTTTTTCGTCAACATCATTTTCCTCCTGTGATGACTACCCTGAAGGTCTCCTCAGGCTCTTGATCCGCTCCCTGGCAAAATCAAATTCGATCCAGGTGTCCAGGAATGATTCCAAAGCTTCTTTGTAATGTTCGATGGCCCTGTCCTTGTCCCCAGACCCTTCGGCCCAGAAACCCAGGGCGGCGTGAAGAGTGATAAGATTTTCCGCGCTATTCCCGGCCTCCGTCTTAAGGGATTCCTCAGTCCTTTTGCCCATGAGACATTCGCCCACAGATCGATACCACGGGTCTCTCGTATGGCGAACATATGCCTCAAGGGTTTTCAATGCCTCTTCCTTGCGTCCCATGTGGTGAAGGATCTCGGCCTCCATAAGCCCCATGCTAAGCCTGCTGGCATTCTGCCGACTGTCTCTCGTAAGGAAACGTCGAGCGTACTCCAAAGACTGTTGCCATGCTTCCTCCATAGCACTGTAAAAAGACATGTTTACCAGGACATCCCCGTTATCCGGAGCGCTCTCAAGGATTTTTTCCAGCACCTGTAGTTTGTCTTTAGGGCTGGGTGAACTCTCCTCGAGTTGAGCCTTTAGCCCGGCCAGTTTCAACCTGAGGGGCTTGTTGGCCTCATCATGTTTTTTTATGGCCTGGTCAAAGGCCTCTATCTCGGCCTGATACTCGGCCCAACGGGCCTCGTTCTGCAAAAAATTCAGTTGCATCTTCTGAACCTGGTCCAACTTTGCCCGCGTAAGAAAGAATTCCCAGGAGTTGAAGTCAGCCGTGAGGACAGCCTCTTTCAACAATCTCTCTGATTCAGCCCAATCCCCGTGTTTTGCATGGATAAGGCCGGCAACGTAATAAAGCCAGCTTTTCTCTGACTCAGTATCCCAGCCTTTAAGGGCTGAAACCTCATCCACCATCCCTTCCATAACCAGGAACAGGTAGCCCAGGAACTCAACCGGGGATCGCCAGTCCAATGCCAACAACTCCTGACGATGAGGATTCACCGAAGAGCGGTCTGCAAGCCAATCGATTATGAACAGCATCAGCCTGGCCAGGTTATTCTCGGCATCCATAGACAAGGACTGACCGAACAGCCTGCTTGCGCCCTCGTAGTCCCCGGCGCAGAAGTGCATCATTCCCCCTGCCATGACCAGTGACGGATCAAAACTCAGTTTGAGTTCCTTATCGACCATGGCCATGGCCTCGGCCCAGCGACCATTAGCGGCAGTCTCGGTTATTTGTTTGAGCTTGGCCTCGACCGATAGATCCAGGAGCCCATTCCATTTTATCTGGCCAGCCTTAAGATCCTGAAGGAAGGCAGCGGAATTGGTAATGGGCAGGACCATCGCCATATTCCATATGGGTGTAGCTATTGGAAGCAGCCCCGGGGCCCTGTCAATTGCGACTCCCGAGGCGATGCCGATGACCTTGCCCCTCATGTCGATCATCGGTCCCCCACTGCTGCCCCCGTACAAGGAGGCGTCAACCTGGAGCAGGTTCTCGAAGGACCGGCGCACGTGTCCCCTTGCTACACTGACGTTGACGCTGGCCTCCTGGGCCCGGCTGCCCATGGGAAAACCCAGAATGACAACGCGAGAGAGTTTGGGGACCTTCTGAGCGTCCATCTTCAGGTCCAGTGGCAGGGGCTTTAGTCCCTCCGGGACACGGTCTATTTTGAGGACGGCAAAGTCATCTTTGAGAGGGGATGCGACCAATTGCCTGGTCTGGACCGGCGGCTTGGCCACTCCTGCAATAGTAAGGCGCGGGGTCCCATCTGAACGAAAGGCTGAGTCGAGAAAGTAGACGTCGGCAAGTTCTTGGCTATCTAACAGGCCGGCAGAGCGGGTGAAGGCCTTTTCCCCTTCAAACCAAAGTAACATTCGATAGTCAAACCTGGGAGACCTCTCGTTTTTCCTCAGTTGGTTGATAACCATGTAAAGGGTACTGTCTTCCAGCCAGGGGCAGGCCACATGCCGGTTGGTCAGCAGGTAGCCGTCCTTGTCCGCAAGAAAGGCCGTGCCCTCGGCCCGATTGCGGTATGCCATGGTCTTATCATCCCACAAGGAATAATCAACTACAACAAAGGCTACCGAACGTGCGTACTGATTTGCATAATACTCAAGGACGGCCGCGCTATCCTTCTTTCTGATGCCTAACTGAAACCAGATCAGACCGCCTGCCACAACCAGAAGGACCACTATGGCAGCCAACAACATCTGTCTTTTCTTCAGCCTGCTGATATCCTTGGCCGAGGTTGCTGCCAGCTCGCTTCGCCTTCTCTTGCCGTTTTCAATATCCTCATCCGTAATCCGGGCAAGGGCCTCGGCCACCTCTGTCATGGACCGGGGCCGCAGGTCCGGGTCGTCGGCCAGCATGGTTTTAAACAGGACTTCCGTCTCATGGGGCAGCGGCAGTTCTTCCACTTTGGCCAGAAAGTCACAGGTCTCATAGTCAGCTGTGAGCAATTCCACGAATATCTTACCCAATGACCAGATATCACTTCTATAATCCAGGGGTCGCTGGTTGATGATGTCAGGATGGCACGACAGAAGATGTTTCAACATGGGGCCGGGCCGGTCCAGTTTGGGGTCAATGAAGCGGGAAAGCTTGTAGTCTAATTTTACTTCAAACTCCCCTTTTTCACCCTCAATGACCATGATGTCATCCAGAATGAGATGGGGGATAAAGTGTCCAGTCTGGTGGAGAACATCCAGGGTTGAGGCTATTTTAGCAAAAAGATCGAAGGCCACCCGATAGTCATTTAGTCTCCCGGAACCAACCAGATCGCCCCAGCTTTCAGCGTCCACCCATTCGCTGATTCGGTACCACAATCCGTCTGAAGATCGCCTGATTGAATGATGCCGGACGAATCCCTCAGCAGGTAGTTTTTTGAGTTCCTCCAGCTCCCGCCTGAGCCGATCAGCCACTTCTTCGTTGACTCCGGACAGGGGAGTGAAAATGCGGATCATTACAGGCTTCGTATCTCCCTCTTTAGTAGCCCGGCAAAGGATGCTGGCGTGGCCCTCGTGTAAGATCTCATCAATCTGGTAGTCATCTATTTGCCTTATACCCTCGGCGATCTCGGTTCCGCACGACGGGCAAGTGGTAATCTCTTCAGCTACCGGTTGACCGCAGTTTTGACAAAGTTTCATTGTTTTTTACCAATAAGAGTTTTTTTATTATATATCTTACATGGTTTTTCTTAGGTAGTAAAGAATCCATGCACCTTTTTCTACACGGTTTTACCTTCCAGCCTTCCTCTTAATAAGGATGAATCTCAACTTTCGCCCTCCCCAAAAAAATGCTTGACAAACATATAAAGGTATACCACTATACCAGATATACTATTTTCATGGTGCGTTCTCCTTAGCTCTTCCTGGCACTTAGCTATATGGTTAACCCTTTATTGAGGCCGCGGTTACTGGAGGCTGGGCGCCCGGAACAGTACTTTATTGCTGCCCAATCTATTTCCCCTTCGCTGGCTGGAGGAAAAAAGAAAAGCAATGATCAACAAAATGACTCCCCGGGAAAGAGTGGCCGCCACCATCGGCGGAAGGAAACCTGATAAGCTGCCAATCATGGTGGCTAATTCAAATACGTTTATCTGTCAGTACTATGGGATCAGTGTTGAAGATTTTTTAACAAAACCCGATTTGTGCGCCCAGGGCAATATAAAATTCATCGAGGAATTCGAAGTTGATTACTGTTTGACGGTCAATGGGTATATCCTTTACGGGTGTGGCCCCGAACTGGGGGTAAGATGGGAGTTCGTTGAGAATAACTTTCCGGGCTTTGTCGAAACGCCCATTAAATCCGAGGCTGACGTTGATAAAATCAAAGTTCCGTCAGAACCATCAGGATATTTTAAGCATTATATTGATGTTATAAAGCTGGTGAATGATGCCATTGGCGAGACTTATCATTTGTCGGTGAGTATCCTCGGTCCTTTTGCCATAGCGTGTTTCTTACGCGGGATTGAGGATGCCTTGGTAGACACAATTATGAACCCGGATTTCTTCAAAGCCTATATGGAGCGCTGCACCGAGCTTTCTGCCTATTTTGGAAAAAATATCCTGTCAACAAGGCTACGTAGCCCTATTCTTAATGAAATCTTCTTAAGTCCGGAAATGATCAGACCGGATACCTACCACAGCCTTATTGCCCCATATGACCTGGAGGTTCAGCGCCGGTTAGGCCCGGAAAATGCGCCTAACAGTCTCGCGGCCTTCATGGGCAAGCCTAATGATCGCGAGAGCCAAAAAGGTGGAGCCTCCCTTTACCGCGCCTTCTATGGTGTTGGAGAATCTTTGGATGCAATAAAAGCAGCAATGCGATACAGATTACCGGGCTTCCCTTTTCCCACGTCAATTTCCGGTCGAGCATTGAATTCCTGGGATTCCAAGGAGATAATTGCTTTTTTGAAGGAGGCCCTTGACTTCCTTATTCAAGAGGAGGGGCTTTATCCTTCCATTACCCTCATATCGGTCCAGGCGGAATCCCAGGACAATGCTTCTGACATTGCGGACAAAATTAAAGCGATCAAGGCCTTTCGTGATGAGTATAAACTGTAGGTAAAATCACCACACGATTTGGGGGATATGTAACAATGAGTGATATCTTGAAAGAGATAGCTGACAAGCTTGATTCCTGTGATGCCCAATCGATCTCAGGCGTCACCGGGGATGTAAAAGAAGCAATAGCTCAAGGCCTTACCCCTGGTGAGATCCTTGAAAATGGCCTACTCGAGGGTTTGAGTAGAGTTGGCGTGAAATTCAAGGCTGGTGAAGTCTTTATCCCAGAGGTATTGATATCAGCGAGAGCGCTTCGTGAATCAATGGATATACTTCGACCCCTCATGACCCAGGAAGATGTCAAACACCGCGGACGGATCGTATTAGGGACGGTCAAGGGAGACCTCCATGATATAGGAAAGAATCTGGTAGGCATTATGCTTGAAGGCGCTGGTTTGGAAGTGATCGACCTCGGCATCAATGTGCCTCCAGAGAAATTTGTTGAGGCCGCCAAAGATAATAACCCCGAAGTCGTGGGCTTGTCTGCCCTTTTGACAACGACGATGATGGAGATGAAAACAGTGATTGAGGCATTTAAGTCTGCAGGCCTGAATACAAAAATCATTGTGGGGGGTGCACCGATCACAAAAAAATTTGCTGACGAGATTGGGGCCGATGCATATGGTTACAACGCAGGAGATGCTGTGGAAAAGGTGGCAGAACTGCTGGCAGCGGACTAATTTACTAATGGCAAGTTTTAAAAAAGTCCGGGCTATATCAGAAAAATCCCCCTCAATCCCCCCTTTGCAAAAGGGGGAAGCAGTCAGAATGCCCGGACTTATTGAGAAGTTACTACTAATGCTCATAACCAAACGATATTAATCAATATAAATTGTGCTTTTTGTGCCTTTTTGCGGCTATATCAAAATTGGAGTAAGTATTTTTATAAACACTAACTGAAAAGGAGGAGAGTATGATGAGAAAGAACACGATTTTCACATTAACAATTCTATTGGTTTTTGGCCTGCTGGCTCTTTGCTCCGGCCTGGCATTGGCCGGGGAGACGGTAAAGATTGGTTTTGTTGGCGCCTTTACAGGGCCCGCGTTCAAGATGACCAAGGACGCAGAGCAGGCGGCGGTTCTGGCGGTTGAAGAGATCAATGCAGCCGGGGGGCTTTTAGGATCCAAGGTGGAGATAGATAGCCGGGACGGCGGCAACAGGCCGGAGTTGCACGCCAGACTTACCCGCGAGATGATTGAGCAGGAAAAGGTAAAGGCGGTCTTTGGTGGAGGGGCCAGCTCCTGTGTGCTTGGGGCCTCGGCCGTAGCCAAGGAATTGAAGGTTCCCTATCTTGTTTCCGTAGGGAACAGTTCTGCCATTGTCTGGGACAAGGGTCACCGCTATGTCTTTTTATTTGAATCAAATTCATCCATGGAGGCCAATGCCTGGGTGGCCTGGGCTGCCAAAC
>JAKLQB010000473.1 GCA_022013615.1 Desulfobacterales bacterium
ATCTTTTCCTTATCTTAATCCCTCAATCCCTAAATTCACAATTCCTCAATTTGGCTCCATATAGCCATTATGATGAGGATGGTGTCCAAAAATCGGACCTAGTTCTTAGATCAAATAACGAGGTCTGAAGTTATAGAAATTCCGAGACGTTTATTTAAAGGAGATGGCAACATGAAGATACTTTTTTTCGGACCCAATGGAAGCGGCAAAGGAACCCAGGGCGCAATCGTCAAAGAGGAGTTTGGTATTCCCCATATTGAAACCGGCGTAATCTTCAGGAACAATATCTCACGTGGGACAGCGCTGGGTAATGAGGCTAAGGGTTACATAGACAGGGGTGAATTGGTGCCTGACAGCATTACCATCCCCATGATTCTTGATCGCCTTAAGCAAGATGACTGTAAAAACGGTTGGCTTTTAGACGGCTTTCCACGGAACTTGACTCAGGCGCAGGAACTGGACAAGGCCCTCAAACAGGAAGGGATCGATCTGGACATAGCTATCGAAATGGTCCTTGACAGGCAGATCGCTAAAAACCGGATTATGGGGCGTCGCTTGTGCGTCAATGATAACAACCATCCTAACAATATCTATATTGATGCCATCAAGCCGGATGGCGACAAATGCCGAATCTGCGGTGGAGAACTCAAGACCCGCTCTGATGACCAGGATGAGGAGGCCATTGATAAGCGCCATGGCATATACTACGATACTGAAACCGGCACTATGGCGGCAGTCAATTTCTTCAAGGACTTGTCAGCCAAAAATGGCAGCGTTCCCAAAATCATCGATCTGGACGGAAGCCCGGGTGTTAAAAAGGTCTCTGCCGAGCTTTTGACCAAGCTTAATGAATAAGTCATACCTCAATTTAGTCAACCTCAATTGAGGCATGCCTTAAAATCCCCCCTAACCCCCGAAAGCGCTAAGTTGTTTTGTAAACGTTCACAGGTGACATTTATGCCATAAGGAATTGTTTTGAAAGATGAACATCGAACATCGAACATCGAACGTCCAACATCGAATTAAACAACAAACATCCAATAATGAGATACGAAGCTTATGGATAAAGTCCTTTGGGGGCTCCGCTGCCTGGTTTTCACCATGGTTTGGATAAGGTGAAGTTCCCGATCTTAACAATTGGCCCGCAACATGGTTGCCTGTTCTGGTATTTGGCAACTGTTCAACAATCTTTATGACTTACACCGAAAACTCAAGCAGCCTTTCTTCAAGATCATACCTTTGCTTCGTCATCTTTTTCTTCAATCACCATTCGCTGTTCAATATTGGTTTTTTTATTCATCATTTCACGCCTTGGCGTGATTGGACGTTCGATGTTCGATGTTCATCTTTTAAGGGAATCTTAGCCTCCTGTCGCCACAATTGTGGTGCCCCGTTATCACTTACCAAATGACAAACTAACAAACGAACAGCCAGAAAAAGGAACGAGAGCGGCATTTTTTTGTTGCAATTGAATAATGTATAATGTATTAAATATTTTACTCCAGGTGTCAAGGAATCCCGCATGCACAAAATCCAGGCAACGACCCTGCATCAGGAAGTCGCCAATCAGATCCGAGGCATGATCAGAAATGGAATCCTGGTCAAGGGGCAGAAAATAGATGAAAAACACCTCTGTGAATCCATGGGGGTGAGTCGAACGCCTGTAAGGGAATCGCTCCGCATACTCAATTCGGAGGGCCTCATTGATCTCATCCCCAACAGGGGCGCATATATCAGCCAACCCCCCATTAAAGAAATCAGCGACATGTTCGAGGTTATGAGCGTCCTGGAAGGAACTTGCGCCCGGTTAGCCACAAAAAAGATGACAGAAAAAAACTTCAGAAAGATCGAGGCGCTCCATCAGAAGCTTGAAAAACATTACCGCAACAGGGACCACAAAGCCTACCTTGATAACAATAATACCTATCATGTCTTTATTCAGGAGTTATCCGGGAACAAAGTCCTTAATGATGTCATCAACGGGCTCAGACAGAAGATACTGCTCTATCGCCACAGACAGCTCTACCAACCGGAGCGGTTTGAACAATCGATCCAGGAACACAGAGGCCTTTTAGAGGCCTTTCGGAAACGGGATGCGGCTTTGGCAGAGAGGTTAATGAAAAGGCATCTCAACAAGCAGTGTGAGGCCCTGGTTGGTCTTTATGAAAAAAATTCGTAAAATGGTCGTCAGTTCTCAATAAATTCGGGTTTGTTTCTTGTAGGGCGGGGTTTTATACCCCGCCAATAACGGTGGCATATAAAATGCCGCCCTACACCAGCGGATTTGCCCCAACTTTTTGAGATGTTACAAATGGTCCACCTAAAACCTTAACATCTAAAAGGAGGTACCAATGAAAAGAATTAAAGGAAAAATGGGAATTCTGGCAATTGTTTTGTGTCTGACATGTGCCTTTCTAACCTTGGCTGATCGGGCGGATGCCGGACCGATGTTACTCAAAGTCTCTCATCAGTTTGCTGCGGGAGATGTCCGGGACCAGATGGGGCGAGTGTTTGGCGATATGGTCACAAAAAAGACAAATGGGGCAATAACATTCCGGCACTATCCCGCCCAATCTCTCTTCAAAGCAAAAGAGCAGTGGGATGCCATGCGGAAAGGCGCATTAGATATGTCCTGTTTCCCCCTGGATTATGCCTCCGGAAAGGTGCCGCAGCTTTCAATTACGTTGATGCCCTGTTCCGTAGCCAACATCAAACAAGGGATCTCCTGGAGAAACAAACCCATAGGGAAGAAAATTGACGCTCTCATGGAGGAAAATGGTGTGAAGAATCTGGTGTGGGCCTGGTTTGATGGAGGACTCGGCAGCAAGATAAAGCAGCTAAAAGTTCCGGCCGATGTCAAGGGGACGAAACTGAGGGCGGCCGGGAAGAAATTTGAGTTTATGATGCGAGAGGCCGGTGCTTCTATTACCAGTATGCCCTCATCGGAGACTTACCATGCCCTTTCAACGGGCGTTTTAGACACTATGCTGACGTCCTCTGCCTCTTTTGTCTCCTATCGGCTCTATGAAGTACTCAAGTATATTAACGCACCAAGAGATTATTCCATCTGGTATATGGCTGAAAATTTATGTATCTCCATGAAAACGTGGAACAGGCTCACGCCTGATCAGCAGAAAATCTTTCTGGAAACAGCCGAGTGGATGCATGAAAACTGGATATATCAAAACTTTAAGACATTGGTTGACAAGCTTATAGAAGAATACACCAAGGCTGGTGTTGATATTCACTACATGAATAAGGCTGAATTTGATGAATGGCTTGAATTTTCTAAGAAAACAGCTTGGAAAGACTATGCTGAAACAGTAGAAGGTGGTCAAGAGCTCTTGGACCTGGCTATTGAGGCAATGAAATAACCGGGATTGAGATCCTGAGATATGCAGGCGGACAAATAACTTAATGGGCGCTCTTATGAGTTGTGTATAATGGAACTTATGAGAGCGTCATCTTTACGTTAGCTGTTTTATACAGTTTTAACAGGAGCTGTATCAGTGTGAATTATTCATTTTAAGGTTTTGTAAAAGATATCCATAAAAGAATGGGGCATATATCATGAAACGGCTTGGAAAGATATTGACTCTGATTATTGAAGGGTTAACACACCTTACTGGCTGGATAGCAGCATTATCTCTTGTGGCTGCCGCAATAATAGTAACTGAAGGTGTTATTGTCAGAAAGGTATTTGGTGTTTCTACGATCTGGCAAATAGAAGCATCTGTGTTTTTACTTATTTTTGTTGTCTTTACCGGGGCTGCATTTGTGCAGAAGAACGAACATCATCTTAATGTGGATTTAGTTGTTATCTATCTATCTCCCAGAATTAGGGAGGTAACCCTTATTGTTGTCTCCATCATATCCTGTATTCTGGCTGTAGTACTTGCATGGTATGCATGGCCTATGTGGTGGGAAGCCGTTGTCAATAATGAACACACCGAATCTTTATGGGGTCCGCCACTGTGGATTCCGTATTTGTTTCTTCCGCTTGGAATGACACTGCTTTTTTTCCAATATATTCTGTATATACGCGACAAAATAAGTGCCCTGAGAAGAGGTGAATTTAGTCAGGAAGCGGAGCGGTTTGAAATAAAAGATATTGACATATCCCAGGCTGATTCGGATCCAAAGGAATAATGAAGTATTCTGGAAAGGAAAGACCCATATGAACGAATATGTTCTGGCTGTTCTTTTGTTTGGAAGTGCGTTTGCTTTATTAGTCTCTGGAATTCCAATATGGGCAGGATTAGCCGGTATATCCCTTGTATTCATTCTCATTTTTTCCCCACACCTGTTGACGACTGTCCCATTTGTGCTCCATGGTAGCATGGACAGTTTTGCGCTGTTGGCAATCCCATTGTTCATTCTTCTTAGCGCCCCTATAGCCGAATCAGATGCGAGCAAGGACTTATACGAAACACCCCATAAATGGCTTTACAAGATCCCCGGAGGGCTCGGGATTGCCAACATGATTGGCTGCGGCATCTTCGCCGCTTTGTGCGGTTCCAGCCCTGCGACTGCAGCGGCCATAGGGGGTATAGGGATCCCTGAAATGAGAAGGCGTGGCTATTCCCCTGCATTGAGCACAGGATTGATTGCCCATGCGGGTACGTTAGGTATTCTTATTCCGCCCAGTGTTACCATGATCCTTTACGGGGTTGCCACGGAGACATCAATTGGCAAATGCTTCATCGCCGGTGTCCTGCCGGGAATGCTTGAGATTCTCTTAAGCTGTATCTGGGTGGGGGGAATCTTTTATTACCGCAAATTTGTGCCTGCCAAACCGGGAGACATGTATTATATTCAAGACCGCGGGCTGGTGGAGACATTTACCTGGAAAGAAAGGTTTAGCTCCCTTATCAAGGTTTTACCATTTGTTTTAATTATATTTGGGATAATGGGATCCCTGTATGGGGGTTGGGCTACACCGAGTGAAGCAGGGGGATTGGGCGCTGTTCTTTCCCTCTTCTTTGTGATGACCATCTATAAGATTTACAGGCCCAGACAACTCTGGAAGATATTCATAAAGGCTTTAAATGAAAGCAGCATGATATTGATGATTATGGCCTCTGCTTTACTTTTTGCCTATGTATCTTCCGATCTGTATGCGACCCAGGCTCTGGGTGAGCTGATTTTGAAACTGCCTTTGGGGAAGTGGGGGATCATTATAATAATTAATATCATGCTTTTAATATTGGGATGTTTTATCCCACCGGCAGCAGTGATTTTAATGGTGGCCCCTCTACTGCTCCCCATAATCCAGGGATTGGGATTTGATCCCATATGGTTTGCAGTCATCATGACGGTCAATCTTGAGATCGGCCTTGTGACCCCTCCGGTAGGGCTTAATCTTTATATTGTAAAAAATATCGCGCCCGACATTCCAATGTCTCATGTTTTATTGGGAGTCGTCCCATTTGTGATCATTGAAGGCATTGTTATTGTCTGTGTATCCATCTGGCCAGCATTGGCATTATGGCTGCCAAACAGGATGATAGGGTAAATTGTATCCGTTCAGGGTTTAAATTAAAGGTTCGAGGTTCAGAGGTTTAAGTTGGGGTTAGTAAAGCCTGACAAAGGAAAAACAACCCTGAACCTTTGAACCGTGAACCTGACAACCTGAATACAATTCTTTACTGACTGGAGGTAAATATGGGTGGTGAAACCCTGAAGGAGTGTTTTGTGGATAGCTCCTCCATTTTTGGAGAAAAGAAAGCGATAAGCTTCCTCCGGAAGGGTGTTGTTGAAACGGAGATCAGTTATTCGGAATTGGATCGGGATTCAAACCGGTTGGCCAATACCTTCCTGGAATTGGGGGTTAATAAAGGTGACGGGGTAATCCTCTACCTCCAAAAATCCTTGATCTTCGTTGCTGCATATCTTGGGCTTCAAAAGATTGGGGCTATTGCAGTGCCTTTGAATCCAGGGTTCAAGAAGTCGGAGATGTCGTATTTAGTTGACGATGCGGATGCCAAATTAGTGCTAACAGGACCTGAACAGGAGACAATAATAAAAGGAATAAATTCCAGGCTTGCGACTATTGTGGTTAACACTGGAAAACCTTACCAGGATCTTGATTTTTTTCGGTCCGCCTCAGACGCTATGCCCCGGGTAGAGATAAGCCCGGAGGATGCGGGCCTTATTATATATACATCAGGAACCACTGGAAAACCCAAAGGGGCTGTGCTTAGCCAGAAGAACCTCGTTCATGATGCAAGAAATATAATAAGAATATGGGAGATAATAGAATCTGATGTGCTGTGTCATGCCCTTCCGCTTTTTCATGTGCATGGACTTTGTTTTGCTCTCCATACTGCCTTAATGGCCGGATCCCATGTGCTTATGCTGAATGAATTTGCTGTGGATAAAGTTGCTGATGTATTGGCGAAGAAGGAAGGTAAGAACACCTGTACTCTATTTATGGCGGTGCCATCCATGTATAGCAAGTTAACGGACTATTTGGAGGAAAGAAATCTGGATTTTGGGCACATGCGGTTATGGACATCAGGCTCGGCGCCGCTCCTG
>JAKLQB010000045.1 GCA_022013615.1 Desulfobacterales bacterium
AGGGGGATCGTCCAGGTTTCCATTAATATGACTGATTATACAAAGACAGCTCTTTACAGGGCTTTTGAATTGGTCAGAATAGAAGCCAGGAGATATGGTGTCAACATTGTCGGGAGTGAAATCATAGGGCTGGTTCCTATGGAAGCGCTGATTGATACGGCAGTGTACTACCTGGGAATAGAGAAATTTTCCGTAGAGCAGGTTTTGGAGACTAGAATTTGGGAATAGGCCTTATGAATACTTTTTACTTCCTTGTCAAGAGGGGTGTTATCAATATTCCATTAAACCATTTTCCCAGAACCCATTATTCCATTATTCCATTATTCCAACATTCCAATTGTGAGCGAAGCGAACTAACTTGTGAGAGACTTTGCAGATGAAATTGAAAGGAAATATTGTCATAAAAAATGCTTCCCAATTGGTAACGTGCAGCGGTTTTAAAGCCAAACGTAGAAAAGACATGTCTGATCTGCAGATTATCAATGACGGAGCTGTTGTTATTGAACAAGGGATTATCAGGGCTGTTGGGAAAACAGAGGATACCATATCTGGTTTGGATGAAAGCAGGTTTTCTGTAATAGATGCCAGAGGGAAAACGGTTTTGCCCGGATTTGTAGACTCACATACCCATTTTGTTTTTGGAGGCTACAGGGCCGAAGAGTTTTCATGGAGGCTTCGCGGCGACAGCTATATGCAAATACTTGAACGTGGCGGGGGAATCTTGAATACAGTTCTTGCAACCCGGGAATCCAAAAAGGATGAATTAATTGAAGCGGGAAAAAAGCGATTGGATTCAATGCTGTCGTTTGGCGTGACCACGGTTGAAGGAAAAAGCGGTTATGGGTTGGATCATGATACTGAACTGAAACAACTGGAAGTGATGGCGGAACTGGATAACGGGCATCCAATTGATATTGTCAGGACATTTTTAGGTGCTCATGCGGTGACAAAGGATTATAAAGGAAGAGAAGATATCTATATCGACTATTTGATTGACCGCGTAATGCCCGAAGTCGCTGAACGAAAGCTTGCAGAATTTTGCGATGTTTTTTGTGAAAAGAATGTGTTCTCGGTGGAGCAGGCCAGAAGACTGTTAAGTCGAGCAAAGGAGATGGGATTCAAACTGAAGATTCATGCAGACGAAATTGTCCAGTTGGGCGGGGCTGAGTTGGCTGCAGAGTTAGACGCTGTTTCAGCAGATCATCTACTCCAGGCATCCGATAAAGGTATCCATGATATGGCAGAAAAAGGCATTATAGCCACATTGCTTCCGGGAACGGCATTCGGTTTAAGGGAGCCGTATGCGAGGGGTCGATACATGATTGATAATAATTGTGCAGTAGCACTGGCAACGGACCTAAACCCGGGAAGTTGTTTTTCGGAGTCAATACCGTTAATTTTCACGCTGGCTACACTAAATATGGACATGACTATAGAGGAAACTATTACAGCCCTGACAATAAATGGCGCAGCGGCGATTGACAGGGCAGATGCTATTGGAAGTCTAGATATTAATAAGAAGGGTGATGTTATAGTGCTTGAGTTTCCGTCTTATGAATTTATGCCGTATCATATTGGAGTAAGTACTGTTGAAAAAGTCATAAAAGACGGAAATTTGGTATTTGATAAAGAAAAGGAATCTCATGCTAACTGATTTAACACTAACCGAGTTTCTTGAAAAGACCGCATCAAATTCCCCGGTTCCCGGGGGTGGGAGTATCGCCGCGTTGAGTGCGGCCATTGCAGCAGGCCTTTCCGAAATGGTGGCACATCTGACTATCGGTAAAAAAGGTTATGAGGCATTGGAAGAAGAGATGCAAGATATCGCAAAGGATGCTTTTCAATATCGAGAAAGGCTCATCAGATACATTGAGAAAGATTCAAATGCCTATAATGATGTTATGACAGCGATTAAATTGCCCAAAGGCACGGAACAGGAACGAAATAATAGGGAGAGGGCTATTCAGGAGGCATTGATAAATGCTACCCTGGTTCCTCTGGATGTGGCCAGAGATGCCTTCAAGATCATTGAATTGGCTGGGAAGGCAGTAAAACAAGGGAACAAAAATGCCGTCTCAGACGCTGCGGTAGCAGTCATGATGGCTCGGACGGCTGTTCTTTCTGCCTTGTATAATGTTAAAATCAATTTGGCCTCAATAAAGGACACAAATTTTGTTGAAGAGATCAGAGAAGAGATAAAACATATGGAAAGTGAAATTGTAAATCGAGAAAGAGAAATTTTATCTGATGTTTCCATATGAAAGACGGTGGTGGATCTGGCCACTTCTAATGTAATATTTATAAGTTGGGTTGAGCTTTGGGTAAACAAAAATAAGGAGGACACTCTAATGAAAGAAACAATATCCACAAAAAATGCACCGGCAGCAGTAGGACCATACTCGCAAGCAATCAAGCATGGCAACCTGCTCTTTATTTCAGGTCAAATCCCTTTGGATCCCAAAACAGGCAATCTTGTCGAGGGCGACATAGAAGTACAGACCCGGATGGTCTTGGAAAACATTAAAGCCATTCTTGAAGCAGGTGGAATGACAGTTGAAAATATATTAAAATGCACTTGCTTTCTGAAAGATATGGGAGATTTTGAAAGGTTTAATTCAGTCTACAGGACTTATTTTGAGGAAAGTCCACCTGCGCGGGAATGTGTAGAAGTATCAAGGCTTCCAAAAGATGTCTCAGTGGAAGTTTCTGCAATTTGTGGCAGTTAGCCCAAAAAGACGTAAGTTCTCAATAAGTCCAGCCTGTATTAGAAAAATCCCCCTCAATCCCCCTTTGCAAAAGGGGGAAGAAGTCGTAATGCCCGGACTTATTGAGTACTTACAAAAAGACTAACACAGTAGTGCCTCATCCTTAAGCTCGGCCCCGAACCTCTTAACCACCTCTTCCACGGTGAGGGCCGACTTTTCTTTTCCTTCGATATCAAACTGGACTTTTCCTTCGTGAAGCATGATCATGCGGTTCCCGTATTTAATGGCCTGCTGCATGTTGTGAGTGACCATAACGCTCGTAAGGTTATTTTCCTCGATGATCTTTTGTGTAAGCTCCATAACCCTCTGGGCCGTCTTGGGATCCAGGGCTGCGGTATGCTCATCTAACAGGAGCAGCTTGGGAAGGGATAGGGTTACCATGAGCAAGGTCAGGGATTGGCGCTGACCTCCGGATAAGAGACTCACATTGTCCTTTAGCCTGGTTTCCAGCCCGAGATCCAGCATCTTGAGTATTTCCCGGTAGTGGTCCCGACGCTCTTTTTTTATCCCCCAGCGGAGACCTCTGATCTGGCCGCGCAGATCGGCCATTGCAAGGTTTTCCTCTATGGTCATGGTCGCGGCCGTTCCCATTAAAGGATCCTGAAAAATCCTGCCCAGGTACTTTGCCCGCCGGTGTTCAGGAAGGCGGGTAACACTGGAATCATCAATAAAAATGTCACCCTCATCAGGTGCATAAGTGCCGGCAGTAAGGTTAAGAGCGGTGGTTTTCCCGGCACCGTTGCTGCCGATTACGGTGATAAAATCCCCCTTGCGAATATGAAGGGTAATTCCATTTATGGCCACCTTTCGTCTATGGTACCCTTTGAGAAGATCTTTGTTATGTTCTCTAATCTTACCATGGGTCTGCCAGGCCTTATACTCCTCTCAAATGGAGTTTTCCCTCTTTCTCTTTTCTTAGGGCCGGAATGCCGAGTGCCAATATTACCATCACACCCGTGGCCATTTTCAAGTCTGTAGGGGCCAGTCCCAGTCTGAGGCCAAGGGAGATAATGAATTTGTAAATGATGGATCCCACTATCGCTGCGAGAGTCAATCTCTGTACTGTCTTTTTCCCAAATAACGCCTCTCCGATTATTATGGAAGCAAGGCCTGCCACTATCATTCCGATCCCCATTCCTACATCAGAAAAACCCTGATCCTGGGCAACAAGGGCGCCTGAGAGGGCCACAAAGCCGTTTGAGATCCCTAATCCCAGGACCGTCATATTGTCGGTGTTTACCCCGAGAGTACGGATCATTTGCTCATTATCCCCTGTAGCCCGCATGGCAAAACCTATCTGGGTATGTAAAAACATATCCGTAAGAAGCTTTATGCACAATGCCACCAGGAAAAAAAAGGCGATAATGGGAATGAAACGATTGACGTCGAGGTTTTCCAAGGGTGTCAAAAGAGTATTTACAGTGAGTAACTGTATGTTTGACCGCCCCATTATGCGCAGGTTTACTGAATAGAGTATGGTCATCATCAGAATTCCGGCCAGGAGGCTGTTAATCTTCAATTTAGTATTGAGAAAACCTGTACAGCAACCTGCCATAAACCCGCAGATAACGGCCGCAATGATACTGTAAACCGGAGGTACCCCTTCGGTAATGAGGCGGGCGACAACAGCCGCACCAAGAGGAAAACTACCATCAACCGTGAGATCGGGAAAGGCCAGGATCCGGAAGGTAATTACTATTCCCAAGGCCACGAGCCCGTAAGCCAGGCCCTGTTCCAGTGATATGGGAATAGTCCTAAAAAAGCTACTAAGCAGCATTCAACCACCAATTATGAAAAGGGGAGGAAAATCCTCCCCTCTATAATTATACTACAATGCAAGGCTACTTACCCTTTGCCACGTCACCTTGCTCGTCCCAAAGTTTATCAGCAGCCTTTTTAACCAAAGTCGGAGGGAGTTTTGCCCCTTGTGCCTTGGCGTGCTTCAGGCTGACCCACAGGCTATATTCAGATGCAAGCCCAGCAGCGATGTCACCTGGGTTTTCGCCCTTTAATATCCTTGCGGCCTTTTTACCTGCCGTATAACCCACTAAGAAGTAGTCAGGCCCGTAAGCCGCAATGGCTCCCCTGGGCACACTGTCCCTGTCACCGGAAAATAGGGGGATATTGTTCGCATTGCAGATCTTGACAACAGACTCAAAAGCGGAAACAACGGTGTTATCAGAGGTGATATGAATGGCATCCACTCGCCCTACCAGGCTCTGGGCAGCCTGCATCACTTCGGCACTGGTAGAAACGTGGGCCTCAATGAGCTCCAGGCCCATCCCTTCTATGGCCTCTTTCATTTCCTTAATGTGGAAAGTGACATTTACATCACCGGGATTATAGATGGTGCCCCATTTCTTTGTGTTTGGGACTATATCCTGGTACATCTTGCACTGCAGGGTGATAGGCCACCTGTCGCTCACTCCGGTGACATGGGTGCCGGTCTTACCCATTTTGGGGACAATACCTGTTGCCACAGGGTCAGTAACAGAGGAAAACACAATAGGTATGGTCTTACTCACTTTTACCTGGGCCTGGGCATTGGGCGTGCTGATGGCATGAACCAGATCGACCTTGTCATCTTCGAATTTCCTGGCAATTATTGCACAGTTAGGCTGATCACCCTGGGCATTCTGCCGGTCAATGGTAACGTTCTTACCCTCAATAAAGCCCTCTTCTGCCAGTGCAGCCGCGAAACCTTTGGAATCGTTATCAAGGGCTGGATGGGCTACAATCTGGGCTTCACCGATACGGATCATCTTGGCTGAAACCCCAGAACCAAAAACAAGGCCCAAAGCCAAAAAAACCATACACACAATCATCATCTTTTTCATAATTCTACCTCCTTTTGTTGTTGGTTGATTCCATAAAACCTAACCCCTATCCTAGTAGATCCTGGAGCTAAAGTATTTATAGGCCCTTTCTGTGGGCGTAATGCCTTCTTTATTAGCTGCCTCAAGATTTTTCCGGACACCAGACTTACACACTTTTTCAGTATGGCTCATAATGTTATCCATGCTGGCATTTTCCCTGTGCATGTACTCTTCCATGCCAGCGATCACCCCTCCGGTGTTATGCATCCAGTCTACCTGGAACAATATGTCCTGTTCAGCAAGGATCTTTGCAAGCCTGATCTCTTCTTCCTGGTTTGTGGC
>JAKLQB010000474.1 GCA_022013615.1 Desulfobacterales bacterium
TAATGGTCTTACGGTCTTTTGTCGGCCAGTCTTTTTTGACATTCATACCAGTGCTACTCGGTAAAGAAGGCTATTCCCTGGTCTCCATAGGAACAATCGTGTCACTCTTTACAGTGGCAGGTGCTATCAGCGGGCTTTTGGCTGGCCGGCTTTCAGACAGGTTTGGATATAAGCCGATTTTTTTTGCCACTCACGGCCTGGCAACACCCAGCTTATATCTACTGGTCTTCCTTACTGGCAAATGGGTTTATCTTGGCGTCTTTCTGGCAGGATTTTTTGTTCTGGCCACCATGCCTCTGGGCGTGGCAATGGCGCAAGAATTGGCCCCCCGGGGCAGGTCCATGGTCTCAAGCCTTATGATGGGTTTTGCCTTTGGGGCAGGAGGAATGATGACCGCCCTGACAGGAAAGCTGGCAGACATCTTTTCAATTCGACCTGTTCTTGCCTCCCTGGCGATAATCCCCTTGCTGACAACCGGCCTAATTGCCCTGATACATGAGAGGAAACCAAGTCGCTGAAATTCAACACATATATCATGCGCGATACAATTCCCCTGGTCTTTTTTTCCGAATGAATTTGCGGCGGGCTGAGATTCTGTTTTCCATTCCCTCCGCTTCACTTATTACGTCCTTTGAGTTCTCTGATCTTCTCCAGCGTATCCATGTAAACATCTCTCTTTGAGGGATCAAGCTCCATGGCCCTTAAAGCGAGATTTTCCGCTTTATCGAGGTTCTCTTCCCTTATGTAGTAAAGCCAGGCAAGATTGTTATGGACATCTGCATTGTGAGCTTCCTTTCTTATTGCCTTTTTGTAATATTTTTCTGCCTGGTCCAATTCGTTTTTTTGAAAATGTACATTTCCAAGATAAAGATACGCAATAGGAAGCCTCCTGGCTGCGGCCTTATATTCTCTAATGGCATTGTCAAACTCTCCATCTTTCTCGTAGGCCATGCCCAGCTTGAGGTGCTCTTCTGATGAAAGCGGATCATCATAAATTATTACTCGGGGCATGGCGCAACCTGCAATTATAACCAGCAGCGTAAGCATCAATAATCGAATGCGTATCATTCTTTCCTCGGAGATCACATGACTCATTCACGTATTTCCGGTTCAACACGAAGGGTCCAGCATTTCGTCCTCTGCCAACGGGTAAGAAATCTGTCCCAACGCATAAGCTTTTCGCGTTCCTTTCCTGAGTTGACAATGACGCCTTCCTGGCCATAGCCAATAACGACCAGGTAGTGATATTTGCTCAGGTTGGCAAACCCCAGATCAATCATTACGATGAGTGGGACATCTCCATCCACAGCGCACCGGATATCATTGGGGCTACCGCTGTACCACCTTGCGGAAAAACCCTTTTCCCGGACATAAAGCA
Source organism: Desulfobacterales bacterium (assembly GCA_022013615.1). The sequence continues at coordinate 1,379 of JAKLQB010000474.1, forward strand.
CCATATCAAGCGTAACAGTACCGTGGATGTTGTCCCGAAAGATTGCCCTTGCGATTTGATCCGGGGTTACCGCGTCACCATAGAAATTGAGTACTCCTGCAAGCGATGCGGGACCGCATTGGTAGGTAAGCTGGGAATAGAAAGGCACATTTTCCACCTTTCCGGATCCTGCGGGCGCAGATAAAGCGGAAGACGTGCCATCGGGGCTAACTGCACATCCTGTTAAGCCAACAGCCAGTAAAAGAGTAAGGGCCGCCACGGATATAGGCAAGGGCCGGAATCCCCGGTAAAAAGCTTTCCGCGGGGTGCCTTTGAACCGTTGCACAATCCGTATTGCCTTATTGAATCGAAACCCTTTTGCCAGTGATGAAAAGTATGAGAGCAATAATTCCAACAATGACCAGGATGGCAACGAGTACTCCCAGGACATCCCCACCCGCTGCAAGGGCATCAAGCTGGGTGGCAAACCTGTGGAGTTCATTGTCGGAAAGCTTATCAAGCCGGGCCTTAACTTCATCCTCGCTATACCCCAGGGCTTTGAGCCGTTGTTTGACAAGTTTCTGCTCAAGGACCTTTTTTATTGTGGCTGTATCTTGCTGCCGCATATTGTACGAAAAAGACTCGTCCGAAGAAATAAATGCGGCATCTACCTGAGGCACAATGCTGATCAGCGCCATTGATACTACAAGCATGATTGCAATTCGACGAAGCAAAAGGTCATTCATGAATATATGCATAGAAAAAGCCTCCCTTACTTGAAATGTTGATAACACACAGGTGTAAATCCTGCGGCGGCCAATACCACCTGCAGATTACACTTTACATTTTCGTAACCGTTCATGGGTTCAGAGGTTCAAAGGTTGCATTCTCATCACCATACGTCATTTTGTAAACGTTTTGTACGGGAAAACTGACCTCTTTCACATCCCCACAGATCTGGAACATGGTATTTAGCAATTATATGGCAAAACCAGCATTTTTTACGAGGACTTCGGGTCATCAATTTTGTCCCTGTCTCTAACCCTCGTATGTGACTCCGCAACGCTGGAGTCTCTTTTTCGATCAAACTGGCCGCTTCGGCGGTCAGAGGCGGCGCTGAACGTTGAACCCTGAACCTGTGAACGCCTACAAAAAATAAAAGGCCCCCTGAGCAAGGAGGCCAACTCAGGGGGGTTGGGGTTTATATAGGGTTAACTATCCAACAGGGCGGTTGTTAAACGGTGAAAACTCAAAAGCCTCAGAGAGAACACACTAATCCTCTCGAGGATATGTTCTGAAACTTTTGGGACAACCTCTCTCATTGTAACGCCCTCTTCACCTAAGGTTGAATGTCGAAAGGACGCCTTCCCGATGATTATATAGGCTACCTTATGTTGTATGTCAAGAAAAAAATGATACAATATGTAGATTTTTTCGTGCATCTTTCTTTTAATGTTTTAAAGAGAGATTGCGTGCAGTGTTTAGCAGAAGGGTGGGGATGATGCGTCAATCTCATCCTTTGAATTGCTGGTAAACATCATGCCTCGTTGACATATCAATCAAGTGGGTGTTAATATCTCGCAAATTAATCCAGTGGCAGGAGGGAATGGAAATGGCACGAATTATCAAATGTGGCTTAATACAAACAAGGTGTGATATTGCAGGCGATCAACCTCTGGATGAGATTAAGCAGTCCATGATAGATAAGAACCTTAAGCTTGTCGAGGAGGCTGGTAAAAAAAACGTGAAGATCCTGTGCTTGCAGGAAATCTTCTATGGCCCCTATTTCCCTGCAGAGCAGGAAACGAAGTGGTACAGCCTTACAGAGAAGGTTCCTGAAGGCCCTACGCTAAAGCTTATGCAGGAGCAGGCCAAAAAATACGGGATGGTTATAGTGGTCCCGGTTTATGAAGAGGAGATCACCGGGGTCTATTACAATACCGCGGCCATCTTTGATGCAGATGGGACCTATCTCGGGAAATACCGGAAGAATCACATTCCCCACACACACCCTGGTTTTTGGGAAAAATTCTACTTCAAACCAGGCAACCTGGGGTACCCGGTTTTTGATACAGCTTTTGGGCTTGTGGGTATTTACATCTGTTACGACCGACACTTTCCGGAAGGTGCCCGTATCCTGGGACTGAACGGCGCAGAAATAATCTTTAATCCGTCTGCTACGGTAGCGGGTCTATCCGAGTACCTCTGGAAGCTGGAGCAGCCGGCCCATGCTGTGGCAAACGGCTACTTTGTTGGAGCCGTCAACCGTGTGGGACACGAACTCCCCTGGGATATCGGCGAATTCTACGGCACCAGCTATTTTTGTGACCCGCGGGGACAGATTGTGGTTGAGGGTTCTCGGGACAAAGATGAGCTGATCGTGGCAGACCTGGATTTCGATATGATCCGCGAAGTACGAAACGTCTGGCAGTTCTATCGGGACCGCAGGCCTGAGACCTATGACGAGATGGTAGATCTGCTTCCATAGCTTTAACTAGGAGGCTGCCTGAGAATGAGATATTTTTTTCCAAGATCAAGGAAGGCGAAAATTATAACCACAGGAATACATTGAAGTATTTCGAGGATTATAATTTGAGCCTGACGCAGAGATTGGGGAAAATAGCCATTCTCTGACAGCCTCCTAGAAGTGAAAACGGGAACGGATCGTAGGCCGGGCTCTTGTTATGCAAGCCGGAAAATTGCCAGGGCCGCAAACAAGGCAAAAAGATAGAGTGTCACTAGCGAAGCTCCGCCTCAAACCGACGAGTTTGTGTGCATTTATCAAATTTACTGCTTAAAGCATAGAGATGCTTGTTGCTGGATGCTCGATGCTGGTCGAAGATCCCGTCTTCAGCGGGGATAAAGAAAAACCATTCCTTATTCCATCCAGTATCCAGAGACCAGTATCCAGTATCACGGGTTAACTATCTGGAATTATGTATTTTTAGAAAACTTGACATAAATTTTAAGATTTTAGCATATAATGCCCTTAGAGGAGGGAAATCGATGAATAATATGAAAAATATGATTGCTGAATTTACTGAACATACATATGGTACGTGGAACCGGCAGAAAGCATGGAAAACCCCTATACTGATAAAGGATGCAGAAGGGGTATACATGTATGATGACAAGGGTAAACCGTACCTTGATTTTTCCTCTCAATTGATGTGTTCAAATCTTGGCCATAAGAACAAGGCCATTATTGAAGCGATTATAAAACAGGCAGAGAAATTGCCCTATATAAGCCCCTGCGTTTGCAAATGAGTCAGCAATGGCTGCTGTGGAGGCCTTGCGCTCTGTTATGCCCGAAGGTCTGGACAAGTTCTTTTTTTCCACGAGCGGAACCGAGGCAAACGAAGCAGCCCTTAAGATGGTCAGGCAGTCTAAAGCGCCCTTTTACAAAATTATTTCCCGATACCACTCGTATCATGGGGCCACTCCGGCTGGAGCTGCTTTTACAGGGGATCCGAGAAGGTGGTTTTCTGAGCAGGCACGATGTACCATAGAAGGGGTACGTTTTGCTCCAGACAACTACTGCTATAGATGCCCCTTTGCATTAAAATATCCTGAGTGCAATGTTCAATGCGCCAGGTATCTGGATTACATGATTAAGGAAGAAGGCAATGTAGCCGCAATGATCGTAGAGCCGGTTGTGGGCACAAACGGGCGGATTGTACCACCGCCGGAATATTTTCCCATATTAAGGAGAATTTGTGATGAAAACGGGGTTTTACTTATAGCGGATGAAGTTAGTGCCGCGTGCAGGGTTTATTATCTCAACGAATTTATCTGTTGAAGTATCAATCCACTCCCCGTTAATGAAATTCTGCAATCTTTTTACTGCCATTATCGATCCTCCTTTATTTCGTTTTATCTCATGTTCGCTCGTGCCACTCTTCAACGAGGGCTTCCATGGCGAGATTTTCCTATCCATTTTAAAATGAAATGGAAGATATCACCTGCCTATCCGGGTGTCAACTCAAACGGCAGTTGGAAGCGACTTTCCGATTGACATTATTTGCCATTCTGCCTATAAAATCCATGATTAAGAATAATCAATATGGGGTCTTTTTCCTTTAGAAACCTAACAATTCATATTTTCTCCTTTTCTTTTGATGAGGAAAGGGGATGTGCAAAAAGAAAGAAGGTGGATTATGGATTTTACCCTTTCCATGGAGCAGGAGATCCTGCGGAGCTCGGTCCGTGATTTTGCTGAAAAAGAGATTAAACCGGTCGCCAGAGAGCTGGATGAAAAAGAGGAGTTTTCCTATGACACCATGCGAAAGATGGGAGAACTGGGTCTTTTCGGCATGTTTGTCTCTGAGAAGTACGGTGGTCAGGGCATGGATTACGTGTCATATATCATTGCAACAGAGGAGATCGCCAGGGTGGACGGTTCTCACGCGGCAACTGTGGCAGCAGGTAATTCTCTGGGAATCGGGCCTCTCTATTATTTTGGAAATGAGGAACAGAAACAGAGGTACCTTCCGAAGCTTTGCACCGGTGAGGCCCTTTGGGGCTTTGGCTTAACCGAACCCAATGCCGGCTCGGATGCCGGCAATTCCAAGACTACCGCAGTCCTGGAGGGCGACCAGTGGGTGATTAACGGCAGCAAGATATTTATTACAAATGCATCAACCAAAATTACATCGGGGATAACATCTCTTTGCCGTACAGGTACACGAGACGATGGCAGGCCTGAACTTTCATGCATCCTTATTGAACAGGATACCCCGGGGTATGAGGCCAGGGAAATGCACGGAAAGATGATGTGGCGGGGTTCCAACACAAGTGAGCTCTATTTTGACGATTGCCGGGTCCCCAGGGAAAACCAGTTGGGGGCACGGGGAAATGGTTTTCATCAGATGCTGGAAACCCTGGATGGAGGACGCCTGTCCATTGGCGCCATGGGCCTGGGAGGAGCCCAGGGCTGTTTTGATCTCGCCCTTAAGTACAGTAATGAGCGTGTGCAGTTCGGTAAACCAATATCCAATTTTCAGGTAAACGCCTTTAAACTGGCGGACATGGCCCTTGAGGTCGAGTGTGCCCGCCTAATCCTTTACAAGGCCTACTGGTTGCGGGATAATAAAAAATCATTTTCCAAGGAAGCGGCCATGGCCAAACTCTATTGCTCAGAAGTTATGTATAGATGTGCAAACCACGCTGTCCAGCTCCACGGTGGCTACGGGCTCATGAAAGAGTACGACATTGAAAGGTTTTACAGAGATCAAAAGCTTCTGGATATTGGGGAAGGGACCTCGGAGGTGCAACGCATAGTTATTTCAAGGCTCATAGGAGCTTTGTAGAATTCTTTCATAAGCCTCCTTTGCTTCCCTCTCCAGATCATCGGCGCGGTGTTTGTAACGCGGTGAGAAGTGGAACAACTGTAAAGACTTCACTCCTGCTTTTCCTGCCAGTTCCCCTGCTTCCCTTGCTGTGAGATGATATTTTTTAAGCGCCATGTCTTTTTCACTATCCAGAAAAGCCGCTTCTATAAAAAGATGATTAGCCTCTTTTGCAAGCTCAATGATTTTTCTGGAATTTTCAGTAGTTGCTGCCACGTCTGTTATATATACTATTTTTTGGCCAGGTGAAATCCTGGCGATCTTTCCCGCCAATTCACCCAGCACGAATCTCTTTTCCCGTGTAGCCTTTCCCTTCTCCTCCCATGAAACCACAAAATCACTGTGCGGATTTTCTTCCTGGTAGATTGCCGCCTTGAACCAATTTAGCCAGGCACCCACTGGAAGCCCCAGCTCCTTGAGTCCTTCCTTGATAATGTTCACATAGAAGTTTTCAGTGAGGGCAAGGCCGAGACAGGGTATTCGATGATCAAGCAGGGCGCCATGAACTGAAAAGGAAGGTTCTTCCAGGAGGTTGCCGGAAAAAAGTCTTGATGAAGGCGCCTTTTTCGGCTGAAATCGATCTTGGCAAATATATGTTTTTGTATAAATCTTATCCTGGTGAACCTCGTTGACTTTAAGCACAAAATCATTTTCATATTCACTGACCAGGTTCCAGGTGTACCCAGCTAATTTGCCTTCCACATGCTGGAAAAAATCCGGTGGACCAAAGAGATGCAGGGTTTTATCCCTGCCGAGTAAGGTCCTCAAAAGGGTATCAAAACCGATGAAATGGTCTATGTGCGTATGGGTGACAAAGACGTGGGATACCTTCAGGAGATCCTTAGATGATAATGAGCACAAGTCCCCGAGATCAAACATCAGCGCCCTTTTTTCAAAGAGAAAGGGGATGAATAGCCCTGGATCTGAAAAGGGGTCGTTGATCAGTCTGGGATGAAAGGAGGGCCTCATCTGAATATATCCAACGTTTTGAAATTACCTCAAATGTTTGACAAAGCTTAACAGATGTGTCATTGTTTGCCAAGTTCCCGTCTGTAAACCTTTATTTTTATAATATAAATTCGAGGTCGCAAATGACGCTGACCAAGACGGATATTGTAAATAGTGTGATGCAGGAGGTACGGTTTAAGAATCGGCACAAGGGCCCGCAACAGTTCCTATTTCCTGAGATGGACTGTATATTCCTGAGCCGGAAACGTGCTGACGAGATTGTGGGCAGCCTGTTTGAGATTATCAAAAAAACCCTGGTCAGTGGAGAAGATGTTCTTATTTCAGGCTTTGGTAAGTTTCAGGTGAAATTCAGATGGGCCAGGAAAGGGAGGAATCCCAAAACAGGAGAGATGATTATTCTGAGATCACGGAGGACCGTTACCTTCCGAACTTCGCCAAAATTAAGGAAAAAAATAAACCCTCCGGACTAAGTTCCAAACTTATTGAAAAACTAAATTACCATCCCTTACATCCATTCTCAAATGATCCCCTTCTTTAACAGATCCGTCTAAGATTTTCATGGCCAAAGGGTCCTGAACAAGGTGCTGAATGGTCCTCTTGAGGGGCCTTGCACCATACACCGGATCAAACCCGGAATTGGCAAGAAACTCTTTTGTCTTATCCGTAAGTTCTAAGGTGATCTTGCTGGCCTCGAGACGCTTAGCCAAAAGTCCCATTTGGATTTCCACGATCTTTTTGATTTCCTCGGGACCCAGTGAGTTGAAGATTACGATCTCATCAATCCGGTTCAGGAATTCAGGCCTAAAGGTGGACCGGAGAGCATCCATCACCCGCTTTTCCATCTCAGGGCTGTTTGTGTCCCCCAATTCCTGTATCCACTGTGTTCCCACATTGGAGGTCATGATAAGAACGGTGTTTTTAAAACCCACCGTCCGGCCTTTCCCATCTGTCATCCTGCCGTCGTCCAGGATCTGGAGCAGGACATTAAACACATCGGGATGAGCCTTCTCAATCTCATCGAATAGGACCACAGAATATGGATGTCTTCTCACGGCCTCTGTCAGGTAGCCACCCTCATCATACCCCACATAGCCCGGGGGAGCGCCTATGAGCCTTGCAACTGAGTGTTTTTCCATGTATTCTGACATGTCAACGCGTACCATGTACTGCTCATCGTCAAAAAGAAATTCCGCTAAGGCCCTGGCAAGTTCTGTCTTGCCCACGCCGGTAGGTCCCAAAAATATAAAAGATCCTATTGGTCGATTGGGATCCTGCAATCCGGAACGAGCTCGGCGAACTGCATTGGCCACAGCAATGATTCCTTTTTCCTGGCCGATCACCCGCAAACCTAACCGGTCCTCCATCTTCAAAAGCTTCTCTTTTTCACCTTCCATCATCCGTGAGACAGGGATTCCGGTCCATTTGGCGACCACTTCTGCAATATCTTCACTGTCTACCTCTTCCTTGAGCATCTTTTGATCGGATTGGAGTTCCTCAAGTTTCTTGTTTTCCTCGTTCAGGCTTTTCTCCAGCTCTATAAGAGTTCCATACTTGAGTTCCGCAGCCTTGGTGAGGTCTCCCTGTCGCTCAGCAATCTGGGCCTCAGATCTGGTGGACTCGAGCTTTTCTTTGATATTCCTGATATTGGAGATGGTTTCCTTTTCCCTTTTCCAGTGGGCGGTCATCTCATCGGTTTGCCCCCTTAGTTCGCTCAAATCTTTCTCAATTTTTTTGAGTCGATCTTTGGATGCCTGGTCCTTTTCTTTCTTTAGGGCCTCTTTCTCTATTTCGAGTTGAGTGATTTTTCTCTGAATATCATCGATCTCTGCCGGCAGGCTGTCAATTTCAATCCTTAACTTGGACGTGGCCTCGTCCATGAGATCTATGGCCTTATCAGGCAGGAACCGATCCGTAATATACCTGTGTGATAATGTGGCCGCAGCTACAAGGGCTGAATCCTTGATACGCACACCATGATGGACCTCGTATTTTTCCTTTAGTCCGCGCAGGATTGAAATTGTGTCTTCAACATTGGGTTCTTCCACCATCACCGGTTGAAAGCGCCTCTCCAGGGCAGCATCCTTTTCAATATGTTTTCTGTATTCTTTTATGGTTGTGGCGCCCACGCACCTTAATTCGCCGCGCGCCAGGGCAGGTTTTAGCATATTGGAGGCGTCCACAGCCCCTTCGGCAGCACCGGCACCTACCATAGTATGTATCTCGTCTATGAAGAGGATGATTTGTCCATGTGCATCGATCACCTCTTTGAGCACGGCCTTGAGCCGATCCTCAAATTCACCGCGGTATTTCGCGCCGGCCACAAGGGCCCCCATATCCAAAGCCACTACTCTTTTATCTTTCAGGGTCTCGGGGATATCTCCCTGGACTATTCTCTGCGCCAGGCCCTCCACAATGGCGGTTTTGCCAACCCCCGGCTCGCCAATTAGCACAGGGTTGTTTTTGGTTCTCCTTGACAGGACCTGGACAATCCTCCGAATCTCATCGTCCCGACCGATCACTGGATCCAGATCCCCTTTTGAAGCAATCGCGGTCAGGTCTTGACTGAAGCGCTCCAGGGCCTGGTACTTGTCTTCAGGGTTCTGATCCGTAATCCGCTGACCACCCCTGATGTCAACCAGGGCTTTCAGGATCATATCCCTGGTAATCCCTGCAACCACAAGTAGTCGTGCCGCCTCCCCCTCTTTTTCCCCTGTCACGGCCAAGAGGATATGCTCAAGGCTCACAAATTCATCTTTCATCTGTTCGGCTTCAGCAAAGGCCTTGTCCAGGACCGCCTTGGAACGGGGTGAGATGTAGGCCTGACCCACGCCTGACCCGGAAACCCGGGGAGTTTTTTCCAAAGCAGCTTCAAAAGATTCCATAAGCCGCCTCTGGTCAACCCCGATTTTCCCCAAGAGGGACGGGATTACGCCCTCAGTTTGCTCCAGGATCGCTATCACAAGATGCTCGGGTTCAATCTGTTGATGGTTAAACCTTTCGGCTAATTGTTGTGAAGTCTGTATGACTTCTTGTGCTTTTAAGGTAAATTTATCAAACCGCATGGTTTATTTTCCTCCAATATCATACGTTATCTTATTGCTGAATATTTAACACTTTAGCAAAGACTGATTAAAATTAAGTTCTATCAAGGGAGATGTCAATATGTGGACATTGGATTGAAGGCATAAGGAGCAAGGGGGAAAAGGCGCTGGGGCAGAAAGTGTCATTGCTGCTTAGCCCATTTGTTCAAGAGAAAAAAGGGCATTCCATCAAATTATGATGAAGGGTCCCATTTTTTTGATACAAAGGGCGGAAGCAAACTGGTTATGATTGTTTAGCTTGGGTCCAATAGGGAAAGCCTAATTGAGCTGCTGTCAAAAGCATTTGCCTTATCCGTGCCCAGTCCGGAGGCCATGAAAATAAAGGACGAGGTCGGCTTTTTCCAGGCAGTCAAGGCCAGACTGATAAAATTTGAGCCCATCGACAAAGCCAAGTCCGACGAAGAAATTGAGCCGCTATCAGGCAGATAGTGGATAAGGCGGTTGTATCAAAACCTGAAATTATCTGAGTTTCAAGGTGAATTTGGGTAGTCTTTATTCGACTAAATTTTAAGGTTTCATAAGGTAGTCGTAACAAAATGAGGGCTATTCAAAGTCAGACACATGGTAAGAAACCTGACAAAAACTTGCTTGAACGACCCACCTTGTATGATTCTCAACTAATTTTCCCACCTTCGCAATAAACTGTGTACGCCAGGTAGAGTAGTATTTCCACAAAATTAAGTAATATCAAGATATTACATGGAATAATTTTTTCTTTAAGGAAAGATAGGATTTCTGCTTGGCTTCACAGTTAAAGTTTGTTACTGTGCAGTTAACTGTGAAGGCATTAATTATTAACTGTAACTTTCCTGTGTATCAACAGGAGAACTAAAGGAGGGAAATATGGAAACAATAACGATTGAGATTGACATTGAAGTCTATGTAAAGTTGAAGGAAATCGCTGATCCATTCGTTGACACAACGCCAAATTTGGTTATTCGCCGTTTACTGGGTTTGCCAAAAAAAAAGATTGAGAAAATGCATGGTGAAATGGGGTCATCTCGCTATCATTCGGCAGTAACTGTCAATAGGCAAGGCGTGGCTGTAGGAAACAAAATTGTGGGATTGTCGTCTTCAAGTGCTGCTGTAGAGAAACTCCGATCATCTTCCCCTCATTCCCATCCAGCATTCCTTACTTTCCTGATGGACAAGTTTCAGAATACGCACGGCAATTACAAGACCTCAGATATAGTCCCCTTTTTGGAAACCGCTAATCTTCGAACTCTTTCGGGAAGCTATCGGAATCCTTGGATGCCAGCCCCATACAAGACACTTAATAGCTGTACCCGAACCATCGAACATTTCAGGCAAACCCGAAAATTTGGCTGTTGGGGGGGAAAAGATACAAAAGCCAATTGTGATGCCCGAGACACCTGTATCTATCATCCTGATAATCAAGATCCAATAAGGAACAAATGCGATCTCAGAAAGGGGGTCATTTGGAAACGAGCAAATCCTGAATCGCCCTATGAATATGGAATGCACTATGTAGAGGTGGTTAAACAAGAGTTGCTAAGTGGAGCACCCATGCCTTTGGAACCATTATTGTCGGTGTTATACCTTGACAGCCGCTGGGAGGAAGACTTAGTTAGCAGCTTCACGAAAAAATTTTACTTCAACGAGAGAGAGATGGAGTTGTTTAGTCTCAGGTCCAAGCATGATTCATAGAACTCATGCACTGTTTATGAAGAACTGAAAACTGTTAAAGAGCAGATAACTGCGTATTCCGATCCATTCCGGACACCCATTCCAATAATTTTCGGACAGTGATTCCGATCCATTCCGGA
>JAKLQB010000475.1 GCA_022013615.1 Desulfobacterales bacterium
CGCAACAAAGGTGAATCAACTCCTGCCACGCCCACCAAGTCTGCACCAAAGGCCTGAATTTTCTCTTTTAGTTCAACAGTAGATAGCATGAGTCCTCCTTTCTTCAACACAGGTAATTTCGCACAGCATTATGAACCCGTTTTACGTTTTTTCTTTTCAAAATCTTCGATGATAATCCCGGCAGCAATGATTACAAGCTAACTATTTGAAAATTACAACTTTTTATTCCGCGACAATCCCTTCGATAATTTGGCGCACGCTTTTGATTTCCTTGATCATACCCGCGATCTGACCGGCGGGAATAGGGAAGGCATCCAGCTCGCCCCTGACCCAGGCCGCTTCCACATTTTTTTGGGTAAAGTCGCTGAAGCTGAGCTGCTTGGCACCTTCAAGAACCCTTTCCACCATTGGTGTTAGAAGGGCCCGGACCTGCATTCTCCCCAGATTAACCAGACGGGTGCCGGTGTCGTCGACTTCACAGATGGTTTTTTTGTAAATTTCGTGGGCGATGCACTCTTTCGAGGCGATGAGGCAGGTGCCTATCTGAACACCTTTGGCGCCTAATGCAAAGGAGGCCCGATAGCCTCTCGAGTCGGCGATACCGCCCGCGGCAACCACGGGGACGTTGACCGCATCGACCACCAGGGGTACGAGAACCATGGTCGAGGCTCCGTTGAAGCCCTGCATGCCGCCGGATTCCGAGCCTTCGGCGATAATGGCGTCCGCGCCTAAGGCCTCGGCCTTCTTGGCACTATTGACGGTCGGGGACACGTTGAAAACCTTGACGCCTCTTTCCTTAAAAAATGGTATCAGCTCCCTCGGGTTTCCGGCGGAGGTGGTCACCGCCTGGACGCCGCTGTCGGCCAAGATTTCGGCGAACTCCATTGAATGGGGATTCATAGCCACCAGGTTGGCCCCGAACGGTTTGCCAGTAAGACTTTTAACCTTATCGATCTGGGCCCTCAGATTATCCGGGTCATCCGTAATGTACGCGGCCAGGAGCCCGAATCCTCCTGCCTCAGAAACCGCGGCCACCAGCTCCGGATTGGTGACCCCTCCTAAAGGGCCCTGAATAATAGGGTAACGACAACCAAGCATTTCGGAAATGTCTTTCATTTCGCTTTCTCCTTGTTCTATTTTCTTATTATCCCAGAATCTGTTGTTAGCTCCAGCACCTTCTGATTTACTATTAGCCTGCCACGGTTGTTAGATTAATAAGATCTTATTTTCGTGCTTCGGCTCCCGCCTTTTTTATTTCATCCAAGTATAGTTTTATGACGGGAGTGGGCACCGGTGGATGCCATTTAGTTTCCTTTGGCTCTTCAGGCCATTCAAAAGGGAGGTGAAACACCTGCCCGGGCTCTTGAGCTTTTTCAAGGACGGATAACGTCTCAAGGAGCACCTTTCTTTGTCCCTCATCATCGTTAACCTGCCCCACCGGTCGGCCATAGGGGTATTCGATTGCCGCTACCCTCGGAATGCCAATCTCTCGGTTGAATTCGGGGCTCACTGTGAGAGTCACGGTTGAAAAACCTTTTTCTTCCAAAAATCGTGCGACCAGTCCAACTGACCGGCAGCAGAGCGGTCAGGCCGGTGTAAGCAGGACCGCCTCCACTCCTTCTTCCTGCATCCTTGAAGCGACTTTTGGCATAGTCTGTTCAAGAAGTTCTTTTGGGTCCATCTGGAAACCGTAGTATGAATAGCACGTGGGTGCAAGCCTCCCGATGACACCTTCTTCCTCAAACTCCCGGAACCTCGCCAAAGGAAGCATCACATTAATGTCTTGCTTGATGTAGTCGGTGTTGATGTGGAGATGGTTGACGTCAATATCTGATTCATGGGCAGTTTTGGGGATCTCCCTACTACTCGGGTCACCCCATGCAGGCTCACGTTTTTCCCGTTCCAGGTTAAAAGGAGGATCGCTTTTCATGCTGATCCCCGCAGACGTCATTAGCGAAAAAGTTGTTTCTTTGATGGGCCTTTGTAAAGGAGCCCACGGAATAGTCCCACTGAATGGTTCTTCAGGAATACCCCTGCTGATCCATGCTCTTAGGGAGGGCGGCAGAAAGCGGAACCCATCAACGACCTTGTCGGAGTTACACATATTTAGAACCTCCTATTGAAGTGATAGTGGGGCATAGGACCCCGCTTTTTGAGTTTACGGAGTGTATGGGAATTGGGTTTATCTGTCAAGAAGGAGGGTTCTCATGCAGGGAAACGTCAAAGTCATAAGAAATGAAAGGAGTCATGATAACGAAAAGTATATTTCGTCATTAAAAAGTAAAAATATCGACTAACATGATAAGATAATTAAAGA
>JAKLQB010000476.1 GCA_022013615.1 Desulfobacterales bacterium
GGGACATTGGAACACGCCCCTTTTTTTTAGGTTTGCACGAGCAGCCAGTTTTACAAGATCTCGGCCTATTCAAAGGAGAACGTTATCCGGTTACGGAGCGGGTCTCACGCCAGGGTCTGTATTTACCATCAGGCTTAACGCTTACTGAGAAGCAGATAGATGAAGTAGTCGGTGCTGTTAGAGATGTTCTGGCGAGTCGAATTCATCTGTGACAAGTGTTTAATTACTTCGAAACGCGTAGCGATAGAAATAAGGAGGAAAAAAATAAATGGAGACGAAGACTTGCACAGCCTGTCGTCTGTGTGGATCTAACGACTTGTGCGATGTGTTTTCGCTGGGCGAGCAATACATTAACGATTTTGTACCCTCTGAAAAGATAGGTAGGGGACTAAAAGCACCACTTGAATTGATGATGTGCGGTCATTGCTCATTACTCCAGTTGCGCCATACTGCCCCGCAGGAGTTACTGTATTCGCGCCATTACTGGTACCGTTCAGGGGTGACTGATACGATGCGCCATGCGCTGCGCGATATTACGGAAGAAATTGAGGCGATGGTAGATTTAAAGCCTGGCGATGTTGTGTTAGATATAGGAGCCAATGATGGTACAATGCTGGCAACTTACACCGCTAAGGGTATTCATCTTGTCGGTTGCGAACCGGCCAACAATCTCGTAGACATGCTGAGAGGAAATACTGACTATGTGATGCATGACTTTTGGAATTGCGAGCGCTATATGGAACTCGCTGAACAATGGGGATTTGGAAAAGCCAAAGTCATCACCGCTATCGGCATGTTCTATGACTTGGAAGATCCCAATAAGTTTATTAAAGACGTCCAGCGAGCGTTGACGGATGACGGTGTTTTTGTTGCCCAACTGATGTGCCTTACACCGATGCTTGACAAGAACGATACGGGGAACATTTGCCATGAACACCTTGAGTACTATTCTCTGGATTCCCTCAGGTATCTTTTCGAAACAAACGGTCTCGAAATGTTCAAAATTGAAGAGAATGACGTGAACGGCGGCAGTTACCGAATTTTTGCCCGGCATTACAAAGGTACAGGGATTTCATATGATGAGAAAGTTACGCTTGAGGACATATTGGCATTTGCCAGGCGTGTTCAGGATAACCGCGATAGGTGTGTGGCATTCATCAAAGAAGAGGTTGCGAAAGGTAAAAGCGTGTATGTTTATGGTGCCTCAACAAAGGGAAATGTGATCCTTCAATATTATGGACTGGATCATACTGTAATTACCGCCGCCTCCGAACGTAGCCCCGAAAAATGGGGCAAATACACTATTGGTTCATGGATTCCAATTGTATCTGAAGAGGAAGCCAGAAAGGCGCAACCAGATTATTTCCTCGTGCTACCATGGGCGTTTTTTAAGGAGTTCTATGAGCGGGAGAAGGAATGGCGAGCACGTGGCGGGAAGTTTATTGTGCCTATGCCTGAATTCCGGGTGGTGCCATGAGCCTGATTCCAGCCGACGAGTACGCACGGATTATCGAGGCCTTGCCCATCCTCTGCGTGGATGTGGTAGTTCGGAATTCGATGGATGAGTACTTGCTGGTGAAGCGAGCCAACGAGCCTCTGAAAGATCAGTGGTGGGTAGTTGGAGGGAGAGTGCTTAAGGGTGAAAGTCTCGATCAGGCGGCTATAAGAAAGGTCAGAGAAGAAGCTGGTCTGGAAGTAAAGTTTGTGCAACCCATAGGTTATTATGAGGATAGCTTTGAGACAAATCCTTTTGGGGGAGCAATTAAACTACATTCCGTTAGCGTTGTTTTTTCGACGATTGTTGATAATAGGCAGAAAATAAGAATAGATTATCAAAGTTCTGAATGGAAATACTCAAAGGAATTGCCCGAAAACTTTCGCATAAAATCGTTTTCTGTGGCCATTAAATCATAATAACACAAAACAAAGAGAGAAGTCATTATGAAAAGAGCGCTAATTCTTGGTGTTACTGGTCAGGATGGGAGTTATTTGGCAGAAATTCTACTGGAGAAGGGTTACGAAGTACACGGTATGGTTAGGCGTTCTGCTACAGGGAATACGCGTAATATAGACCACCTGATAAATGATCCGGAGCTTTTCAATAATCGTTTTTTTACACACCGTGGGGACATGGCCGACCTAACATCGCTTTACAGAATAATCAACACTGTCAGTCCAGATGAAATATATAATGAGGCCGACCAGGACCACGTAGGCTGGAGCTATGATATGGTCGGCTACTCTGCGGATATCACCGGTGCAGCCGTTGGGCGAATTCTTGAGATTATTCGACAGGTGGATCCCTCTATACGGTTTTTTCAGCCCTGTACGTCGAATATGTTTGGCAAAAGCGAGAGCCTGTTTCAGACGGAAACGGACCCGTTCAACCCCCAAAGTCCGTATGCTTGTGCTAAGGTTATGGCCTATTATCTCACGCGATATTACCGTGAGGCCCATGGCATGTTCGCATCAACGGCGATTTTATACAACCACGAATCTCCCAGAAGGACAGAAGAATATGTTACCCGCAAGATTACAAA
>JAKLQB010000477.1 GCA_022013615.1 Desulfobacterales bacterium
CGCTATACCTGCATAAACTGCGCTGATCTCACAGCCAGCCATTGTCTCGGCTTCCTCTATGGCCTCTTTTATGGAATTCACTGTGTGCTCGATGTTAATGACCACCCCTTTCCTCAGGCCCTCTGAAGGGTGACTTCCCATGCCGATAATCTCTATGCCATCAGGACGCGCTTCACCTACCACAGCACAGACTTTTGTTGTCCCGATATCCAGACCAACAATTATTTCTCCAGACATCTTGTTTTTACCTCGTTCACGGGTTGTGGGTTAATAATCGGGAAAATTCTAATTTCTCCTCGGTGAAGGTCTGCAACATTAGAATTTAGCAAATGGAGATCAATCGCCATATTTCCAGTCCATCAGGATTTCAAAGGTTAGGTGCTTTTGAAAGAAACCACTGCCCCATCAACCTGATTCAAGTCAATGCCTATCACCTGGTTAATTCGACCTGTCTGGGCCAGGTGTTTTGTCACTTTTTTTAATCCCTCAATTTTCTCTGTAAGATCTTCACACGACAATTTGATCTCTGCTGAGATGCGGTTAAAATAAAGAGACATGCCGCCATACTCATTCATATGGATCTCCGAGAGTTCATTCAATGACCACAATCCCTGTTCTGACTCCAGGAGTTTCATGAGACGCGTGGCCTTTTCAAGTTGCTTTCGGATTTCTGATCCCTGTTTGGAAACTCCTGTAATGACCGGGAGATCCATTGTCTCCGAATCTTCGACTTCCTTAAAGACTTCCCCCCACGGATTCATGTAGTAGATCTTATCCATCACCACCAGTGCCCATGCAGTCTCCTTTTCCGCCTTGACAATCAGGGTGTTCGGAAACAACCTTTCCAGATTAATGGATCTGACCCAAGGGTGGTTTTTCATCTTTTCCTGCAACGCATTCAGGTTGAGAGCTAATAAACTCAGGTCAGAGTGCAAACCGCATATTTGGATGAGTTCACGCCGAACCTTTTCATCAACGCCTTCAACCTTCACCTGTTGGAGTTTCATATAGGGGGATGCGAGCAGGTAATGATATAGGGACACAAAACCCACACTGACTAAAGTCACAACGGCAAACAGCAAAAAGATTCTTAAAAAACCTGTCCCTACTCGATGGATTGTTCCAAGGACTGCGAAGGTATTTCCCTTTTTGTTTTGTTTGACGTATAAATTTTTTTGTGTGAATCGCTTCTTCATTTTTTATCTGCCGACGACTTTAATTTCCGTCTCCAGTTTTACGCCGGTCTCTTTTCTCACTTTCTCCTGAGTCAAGGACAGGAGCTCCAGGATATCTTTCGCTGTGGCTTCGCCAGTGTTTACAATGTAGTTGGCGTGTTTTTCTGATATCATGGCCCCTCCGATCTTCTTGCCTTTGAGACCGGCATGTTCGATAAGCCTGCCCGCATAATCATTCGGTGGGTTCTTGAATACCGAACCTGCCGATGGGTATTCTATCGGTTGACTTTGTTTTCGCCTTTTCAGGTAACCCGCAATTCTTTTAGCAACAGTTTTTACGTCCTCTGTGTCTACTTTGAGACAGGCTCCGATGATCACGCTCTTTTTCTCCATATGAAGCGCCCTGTATGAAAATTTAAGCTGAGACCGGTTTCTTGCAACTACGTCGCCTCCTGCAGTGATCACGGTGATCTCTTTCACCCAGTCTCCGATCTCTTTTCCAAACGCCCCTGCGTTCATGGTTACTGCCCCGCCAACCGTTCCAGGTATCCCGGCAAGAAATTCCAGCCCCCCATATCCCGAATCGCGACAGTGAATCAGAAGATCTACAATGGGCAGGCCCGCACCTGCGTGAACTGTCATGTCATGTGCCCTTAAGTTAGACACAGACGGGTCTGTTTTTTCCTGCGCCATGCCAGCGAGTGGTCCGCAAAGCAGAATAACCACTCCTTCAAACCCTTCATCCTTTACAAGCAGGTTGCTGCCTCTGCCCACCACGAGATAGGGAATCTCCTCTCTATTCAGAAACGCGATGACACGTCGGAGATTTTCCGCATCCTTGGCCTCATAAAGGGACTCTGCTGGCCCCCCCACACGGAAAGTGGTGTGCTGGGCCATTGAACAATCAAACCGAACGCCCTCAACTCCTAATCTACTTAGTTCCTCTTTCTGACGTTTATTCATTCCCTTATATGCGCCTAATATCTCACTCTAAGACCATTAATTCCTAAATCCCTTAATTCTTAAATCCCTAAATCCTTCAATGTCTTTTAATCCAACTTATCCAAAAGTCTTGCGCCTAATCTGTGAATGTCACCAGCGCCGAGAGTTATTACCAGGTCCCCAGGTCGTAATATTGACAAAAGGGTGGATAGAGCGTCTTCCTGTGTGGGACTAAAGATCACGTCCTTGTGGCCGTGTTCCTTAATGCCCTGGGATAACCATTCCGCAGTCACTCCGTCAATGGCAGTCTCCCCTGCGGAAAATATAGGGGTCACAATCAGAACATCTGCTTCATTAAAACTAATTACAAAACGATCAAACAGGGCTTCGGTCCGTGTATATCTGTGCGGCTGGAAAACAACGATCATCCGCCTTTCAGGCCAGCATTCCTTCGCCGTTTTCAGTGTGGCCGTTATCTCGGTTGGATGATGACCGTAATCATCAAGTACAAGGATATCCCTCTTTTCGCCTTTGAGCTGGAATCGTCTTGCCAGCCCCCCCAGGTTCTTGAGTCCTTCCTTGATTACCCCGATGTCCAGGTCCAGTTCAAGACCAACGGCTGTGGCGGCCAGGGCATTCAGCATATTGTGTTCACCTGGTATTCCCACAACAATCCTGCCCAATGAATTGTTGTGATAAAGGGCTTCGAAACTAACTCCCAGCTTTTCCTTCTCCAAATCCCGCCCTTTCAAAGCTGCCTGAGAGGTCATGCCATAGGTCAAGTATCTTTTTTTAAGACGGGGGATAATCCCCTGGATTTCTTCATTGTCCAGGCAAAGTATGGCTGTCCCATAGAAGGGAATGTTGTTGATGAAACTGATGAATGTCTCACGAATTGTCTCCATGTCTCCATAGTGATCCATATGTTCATGGTCTATATTCGTAACCACAGCTATGGCAGGGGATAACGCAAGAAAAGACCCATCGCTTTCATCCGCTTCTGCAACCAGAATATCCCCCTGTCCGAGTTTGGCATTTGACCCGCCCCAGATATCGAGCCTCCCGCCAATGACCACTGTCGGATCCAGATGCCCACATGTGAGGATGGAGGCTACCATAGAGGTTGTGGTCGTCTTTCCATGGGCGCCTGCGATGGCCACGCCGTATTTGAGCCTCATCAGTTCCGCCAGCATCTCCGCCCTCGGAATAACGGGAATAGAACGCTTTTTTGCCTCCTGGATCTCCGGATTCTCGCTTGCCACGGCCGAGGAATATACCACTACGTCGGCTCCTTCAATCTGCTCCTCCTTGTGCCCTTTGAAAACGACCCCACTGAGAGCAGCAAGTCGCCTCGTCATGGGGCTATCTTTCAGATCGGAACCGCTTACCTTGTAGCCCAGGTTGATCAGGAGCTCTGCAATTCCGCTCATTCCGATGCCACCGATACCAACAAAGTGGATGTGCTTTGCCTTCCCGAACTGCTTCATTGCTTGATCATCTCCAATAAATGATCCACAATTACCTTTGCGGCATTAGGGCGTGCCATTTTTTTTGTGCATGTACTCATTTTTTTTAAGGCCGAAGGATCATCCATATATTTAATCAAAGCTTGAGCGAGGGTCTCCGCGCTCAAATCACTTTGATGGATCATTTCGGCGCCGCCTGCTCGAACTAAACTGCTGGCATTAATCTCCTGATGTTGATTCGCCGCATAGGGATAGGGAACTAAAATAGAAGGCTTTCCCAGCGCGGCCATCTCAAAGATGGTAGTTGCTCCTGCCCTGCTAATCACCAGATCGGCCCGGTTATAGGCAGCGGTCATGTCTTGAATAAAGGGCAACAGTTCTGCCCTGAGTCCTCTATCCCGGTAATCATTAACAACGCGTTCATAATCTGTCTCCCCGGTCTGGTGGATCACTGCCGGGTTTCTGCCTCTTGCGTTCAGATATTCCAGGGTTTCTGCGAAACTCTTATTTATGGCCGTGGCCCCCTGGCTTCCGCCCACAACCAGGATTGTAAATGTTTTCCGGCCTTCAGGTTCCATTCGGTCATGGGAAAAGAGCTCATCGCGAACCGGATTACCCGTCAAGAAAACTGAATTGACCTTAAAGTGGGCTCTGCTCTCCTCAAAAGAGATTAAAACCCGGCCAACAACCCGGGATAGCAGGCGATTCGTGAGGCCAGGATAGGAGTTTTGTTCATGGATTGCCGTGGGTATCCCCATAAGCCTGGCCGTTAGACAGACAGGACCGGCTGAATAGCCTCCCACCCCAAGGACCAGAGAAGGAGAAAATTCCTTTATGATTGAGGCAGATTGAAAAATGCTTTTAGGCAATTTGACCATTACGCTGAATCCCTTTTTCCATCCACGTCCTTTTAGCCCTTCTACATCAATGGACGTTACCCTGTATCCATATCGTGCCAATAGCTCCGATTCCATCCTTCGGTGCCCCACCACGAAGAGGATCTCTTTTTCCTCAAATCTTTTCTCCAGTTCCCTTGCAATGGCGATACCCGGAAAAAGATGGCCCCCTGTTCCGCCGCCTGCTATAAGGCATCTTAAGGGCGTTTTGGATTTTATATCTATCAACCGCTTCTATCTCCCTATGTCCTCGAAGAGATACTCAGCAGGATACCAATGCTCAAAAGATTAAGAACCAGGGATGATCCCCCATAGCTGATGAGCGGCAGCGTTAACCCTTTGGTAGGAAGCAGTCCCATGACCACACCCATATTTACCAGGACCTGAAGGCCGAGCAAGCAAGTCAACCCGAGGGCCAGGTAACTGCTGTAGAGGTCTGTGGCATTGAGGGCTATTTTTATCCCCCGCATGATCAGGATGCCGAACAGAACGATGATGACAATCACACCAATGAGCCCCAGTTCTTCAGCCGCTATAGAGAAAACGAAGTCTGTATGAGGCTCAGGCAAATAAAACAGTTTCTGCTTGCTGTTCCCGAGACCTGTGCCGAAAATGCCTCCGGACCCAAAAGCTAAAAAGGAATGTATGATCTGAAACCCTACGCCTTTGGGATCATCCCAGGGGTGAATGAAGGCCCACAATCTCTTAAGCCTGTAATCAGCGGACCAGATCAGCCATACTAAAAATGGAGCGGAAAGAATAATACTCAAAGAAAGCTGTGTGAATTTGACACCGCCTACAAATAAGACAATTAAGAACCAGCAGCCCAAAATGACGGCTGTT
Organism: Desulfobacterales bacterium; assembly: GCA_022013615.1. Next base: position 5,323 of record JAKLQB010000477.1, read on the forward strand.
CCAAGGTCTGGTTGAAGGACGATGAGCAGCATAAATGCCCCTGCAATGAGTATGTGGGGCAAAAACCCTTTTGAAAACGACCCCATGTTTGATCCCTTCTTAGACATGGAGTACGCCAAATAAACGGCCAACGAAAATTTTGCCAGCTCCGAGGGCTGAAAGGAAAACCCGCCCCATCTCAACCACCTGGTGGCACCGCCCACCTTGTATCCGATGCCCGGAATAAACAGCAGAATCAAGAGGGAAAAACTGATAAGCAACAGGGGATAGACCAACCTGGAGTAGAGAGTGCATGGGATATGCTTTGCAATTAACATAAGACAAAACCCGAAGAGACAAAATAGAACTTGCCTTTTGAGATAAAAGTAACTGTCACCCAGTCGATGCGCGGCAAGGTGAGAACTCGCACTGTAGACGAATACAAATCCCAGCCCGATTAATAATATTACAGGTATGAGAATCATATAATCGTAACCTGAAGTTATGGGTTTCCTCTCAGCCATGAGAAAGTCTCTCAACCGCGGATCTGAAGACCATGCCCCTGTGGGCGTAGTCTGAAAACATATCAAAACTCGAACAGGCCGGCGCGAGCAGCACCGCATCTCCCCTGTCAGCCTGCGAAAAGGCAATGGATACTGCTTCATCCATATCTTCAGCCATTAAAAAGGGAACAGCCCCTTCAAAAGAACTGGCCAATAGTTCCCTGGATTCTCCTAAGAAAATGGCCTTCCGCACTCCGCCCCTGGCAGCCCTAACCAGTCGGGCATAGTCTGCACCCTTGTGCCGGCCTCCTGCTATAAGGATAAGAGGTCTGTCAAAACTCGCAATTGCCCTGACAGCCGCATCTACATTGGTAGCCTTGGAATCGTTATAAAATTCCACACCTCCGAACTCCGCCACATGTTCAAGCCTGTTCGGAAGGCCCTTGAAATCCCCGATGGTTTGCTGAACAACCGAGGGCTCAATCCCAAGTATGAGGCCTGCCAGGACAACGGCCAGGAGGTTTTCCAGGTTGTGTTTTCCGGGAAGTCTGAAGGATTTAAGAGAAAAGCTAATATGTTCTCCGCCGGAAAGGCTTGCCCTGATTTCTTTATCCTGAACATAGGCGTGTCGACCTTCTTTCCTTTTAACTCCAAAGCGAAAAACAGATACTCCGGAAGGAGGTTTGACAGACGCCAGGGTTTCGTCGTCGTCATTTAGAATAACATGCTGTCCGATTCTTTGGTTCATGAAGATCCTCAGTTTGGACTGAGCGTAGTCTTCATAAGAGGCATATCGGTCCAGATGATCTGGAGAAATATTCAGGAGTAGAGAAATAAACGGGCAAAATGTCTCAATGGTATCCAGTTGAAAACTACTCACTTCGACCACTACATAGTCTGCTTTTTCCTCTCCTTCGACATAAGCAATTAGGGGTGTTCCAATGTTGCCACCCACAAAAACCTTGAGGTTCGCATTTTTGAGCACGGAGCCTAATAAAGCTGTGACAGTGGATTTTCCATTGGTACCGGTCACTGCAATCATGGGTGTATCAATCAGACGGCTGGCTAACTCCAGTTCCCCGGTTACCGGGATGCCGGTTTTTTTTGCTGCTCGAAGGGGCTCCATGTCATGGGGCACCCCAGGACTCAGGACAATCATTTCGGATTTTAAAAATGTTGCTTCCTGGTGCCTCCCGGTCTCCAGTGCGATTCCAAGTTTCCGAACCTCCTTGCAGGTGGTGGGGTTAAGTTCGGTTTCAGGCCTTGCTTCACTGACAGTTACCACTGCGCCCTGTTTTGCCAACCATCGCGCAGCGCAAAGCCCGGTAATGCCCAGGCCCACCACCAGGACTTTCCTGTTGCGAAATTCTGTTTTGTGAAAATTATGCATAAATTTAATATTTCTATCTCAGCTTCAAAGAGCTGAAGGATAAAAGTGCTAAAATAATGGCAATGATCCAGAAGCGAACAATCACTTTAGGCTCTGGCCAGCCTTTTAGCTCAAAGTGATGATGAATAGGGGCCATTCGGAAAATCCTTTGTCCCCCTGTTATCCTGAAGTATGCCACCTGAAAAATCACTGAAAGCGCTTCAAATACAAATAAACCCCCTACGAGGATCAGGACCAATTCCTGTTTGGTGATAACGGCGACAGTCCCTAATACGGCCCCCATGGGAAGTGAACCCACATCGCCCATAAAAACTTCGGCAGGATAGGCGTTGTACCACAAGAACCCAAGGCCCGCTCCTACCACGGCTCCACAAAGCACGGAAATTTCTCCAGTCCCTGAGACGTAAGGGATCTGAAGGTAGGAAGAAATCTTTATATGCCCGGATAGGTATGCAAAAACCACATAGCTTCCGAAAGCGACTATAAGTGGGCTGATTGCGAGCCCATCCAGGCCGTCAGTCAAATTGACGGCATTGGAGGTCCCAACGATAATAAAGACGACTAGCGCTATGTAGCCCAAGCCGAGGTCCGGCGTTATTGTTTTGAAAAAAGGCAAGTACAACCGAGAATCGAATCCTGGATAAGAATAGAGGATCAGGGCCACGAGAAAGGCCGCCAGGACCTGAAGTGAAAATTTCGAGGTGACGCTCAGCCCGCGGCTGTTTTTTCTTGTAATTTTTAAATAGTCGTCCATAAAACCAATGCCGCCAAACGACAGGATGACGAATATTACAATCCATACATAAATATTGGCAGGTTCCGCCCATAAAACCGTGGGGAGAAAAATTGCCGGTAGCAGCAGGCATCCTCCCATGGTTGGGGTTCCTTTTTTGGCTTTGTGGTTGGGCGGCCCGTCATCTCGAATGTACTGGCTCACTTGCATCATTCTAAGTCTCTTTATGACCCAGCCTCCAAAAAAAAGACAGATCATCAGGGCTGTGAGGGCGGACAGGATAGTCCTGAACGTTATGTACCGGAAAACATTCAGCCATGATATATCCGTATGAAAAAGGTAAATCAGTTTGTAAAGCATCTACGACTTTTCTCCCAAGATCTCAGTATGGCCCTTTAGTCCCTCGACTACTTTCTCTAAAGCCATCCTGCGGGAGGCCTTAAGAAAGATAAGATCTCCTTCTCTCATCTCCTCCCTTATCCTTTTCACCATTTCTTCGTGCGTCCTTACCACTTCTGCATGTTTCTTCTGCATTCCTGCCTTCACTGCCCCCCCGGTCATGTCGTGAGCGTGTTCCCCAATAGCCAGAAAGTGGTATGTGCCAAGTTCTGCTACCCTTTGTCCAGCCTCCTGGTGTGCACGAACTGTGGCATCTCCCAGTTCCATCATCTCTCCAAGAGCCACAATTATTCTCGACCCTTTATCAGTCAAGGCCTCGACAGACTCAAGGGCCGCCTTCAGGGACAGGGGATTGGCATTATAGGTGTCGTCCACGACTGTGACACCCCCCGGCAGATGCATCACCACAAACCTCCCTTTTACTCCTGCAAAGCGGGCCAGACCTTCAACAATATTTTCAGGCGGCTCATTGAGGCACAAGCAGGCCGCAGCCGCAGCCAGGCTGTTCAAGACATTCTGGATGCCAGGGACACTCACCCTCACCGGCCAGGAAGCGCCCCGGTACTGGAGATCAAAAGAAATACCTTCTTTGCCCAGGTTCCTGATTCGGTGGGCCCTGACATCGTTTTTTCCCCCGAGGCCAAATAAAAGCGCGTCTTTTCGGAAGATTGAAGCTGTTTTCACCAGGAGTTCGTCATCGCCATTCAGGATTACCTTGCCTCTTGATGACAGCTTTTCCACCAGCTCCACCTTTGCCCTGGCTACCCCTTCCAGGTCTCCAAGTCCCTCAAGATGCACCATCCCAACATTAGTAATCACTCCCACATCCGGATCTGCGATTTCAGTCAAACGGGCGATCTCTCCAGGGTGATTCATGCCCATTTCCAACACCGCTCTTCGGCATCTCTCATTTAGTTGTACAATGGTCAGGGGCAGCCCGATCAGGTTGTTAAAGTTCCCTTGATTTTTTAATGTCTCCTGGCTCAATTCCAGTATGCTGGCCGCCATCTCCTTTGTGGTGGTCTTTCCTGCACTGCCTGTGATTGCAATGAGTTGGACATCATGCTGTTGCCGCCACCATCTGGCCAGATCACCAAGGGCCTGCAGGGTATTATTTACGGTAATGATAACCGGCTCCGGAAACCCGGAAGTCAGAGATTTGTCTTTCCCGCCTTCCGACTTCCAGTAGTCCTTTTGGACCACGATCCCCGCAGCACCTCCCTCGATTGCTCTTCCAACAAAATCATGACCATCGTATTGTTCTCCTTTCAGCGCCCAAAAGAGCTCACCAGCCCGTATGCTTCTCGAATCAGTGCTGAGCCCTCTCAATATGGTTTGATGCTTTCCCGAAACCCAATCCCCATCCATCGGGATAACGATTTCTTTTGCGGTTATTTTACCCCATACAGCGGACATGCAATCCTTCCGATCGATATTATATCGCCACCCCCGCTTTATGCGACGTCCGACTGTGGCGGATCCAAAAGGAGAAGTTCGTTAGCAATCGAGTTGCAGGTTGTTGGTTAAATTTCGAACAGCTTGAGCTGCCACTTCCCGATCATCGAAATGTCTTTTTCCTTTTCCGATGATCTGGTAGTCTTCGTGGCCTTTTCCGGCAATCAAGATAAGGTCACTTTCATGAGCCAATCCAATGGCCGACTGGATGGCTTTGCCCCGGTCCAGCTCAAGGATATACCCCGGTCCGGCCAGGTCTTCATCAGAAGCGCCCTCGAGCTTTTTTAGACCAGATTCATGCACACCTTCCTCGATCTGCGCTGCAATGGCTGCGGGATCTTCAGTCCGAGGGTTGTCTGAAGTAACAAAGACCAGATCACTGTGCTCTCCGGCCACAGTCGGACGTCGCATAAAGCGGGGGTGGCGATATAATATCGATCGGAAGGATTGCATGTCCGCTGTATGGGGTAAAATAACCGC
>JAKLQB010000004.1 GCA_022013615.1 Desulfobacterales bacterium
AAAGCCAAAATTCACAGCATTATTCAAGTTGGCACAACCATAACCTACTTAAATAATTCGCAATTTCTAAATACCTTAATTCCTAAATCCATGTAAAAAGGAGGCCTTTAATGAATAATTTCAAGCTTAACAGAGGATGGACTGAGGAAGACAAGTTGCACATGCTCCACGGCGGTGTCCCGCTGGATGACTTTGCCAAGAACGGCACCCCGTTGATATTGGATTCAGCTTGTGGAATCAGGGTGAAAGATATTCACGGCAGAGAATATATTGATGCCCTGGGAGGTGCCATATGCACAAGCTGTGGTTACAGCCGCAAAGAACTGGCAGAGGCGGCAAAGGAACAGATGATGAAGCTGAGTTACGCTGAGTCATGGTCAGGGATAACCAGCACAGCCGCCATTGATTATGCCCACGCCCTGGCTGAATTTACCCCGCAAGGCCTTGACAGGTTCTTTTTTGTTAATAGCGGGGCCGAGGCCAATGAAACGGCCTATAAGATCGCTCGATATTACTGGGCCACTAAGGGGTTCAAGGAAAAAAACAAGATTATCAGCCGAAATCTTGGCTATCACGGACTCAACATGGTTTCAATGTGGGCTACGGGAATTCCCAGATTTCAAGGGAAACTCGGGGCCCCGGACCCGGATATTGTGAACATAGCGGAATGTTATTGTTACCGTTGTCCTTTTGGAAAGGATTATCCGGGCTGTAACCTGGAATGTGCCGATGCCCTGGCTCAAGCCATTGAAAAACAGGGAAAAGACCGTGTCGCCGCATTTGTTGCCGAACCAATATATGGAGTTTCAGGAACAATCTGTCCGCCACCGGAATACTTTCCCAAGATAAAAGAGGTCTGCGATAAATACGAGGTCCTGCTCATTCTTGATGAAGTTATGACAGGATTTGGAAGAACGGGCAAGAATTTCGCCTGTGAGCACTGGAATGTAAAGCCAGACATGCTTTGCATGTCAAAGGGGATGATCAGTTCCGCACTTCCTATTGCAGGTGTGGCCTTTACAGAAGACATTTTTCAGGGAATGCTCTGTTCAGAGTCTTTTCCCCATCTTCATACCTGTGGGGCTCATCCGGTATCCTGCGCAGTGGCAAAGAGAAATCTTGAGATCATGATTGAAGAAAACCTGGTGGAGAATTCTGCGGTAATGGGCAGATATATGCTGGATGAACTTACCAAGTTGCAGGAATATCCCTTTATCGGACAGGTACAGGGCATGGGTCTGTTCCTCGGGTTTGAGATGGTCCAGGACCAGAAAACAAGAGAGCCCTTTAAGAATAAGGAAGAAAAGAAGCTTACAAAGGCTATCCTGGAGGAGGGTGTAATTGTCCGCCCCGGTGGCAGTCGCATACAGATAGGCCCTCCGCTCATTGTAACCAGAGACGATGTGAACGATATATTGGCGGCCATTAAAAAAGCTGTGGCCAATTTCAAAGCCTGAGACGGGGTGCTTTAGCAATTACAGTAAGCAGTACGGAGTAGGCAGTAAGCACCATAAATAACCTCTTATCATTATAGTATACTCTTATTGATAACTTACATTTCCGAGACATAAAATTATGTTAATTGTTATTGCAGGGCTGGTTGGCGCGGGAAAATCTACTGTAGCCAAAAAAGTATCCGAGAGGCTTTCTATACCTTTTCACAGCATTGATGATGACAAGGCGGAAACCGGCAAAAGATACCCCCAATTTCAACACTGGATCGAGAACAGTATTCCCTTTCCTGATGAGTTTCGTATAGAAGTCTTTCAGAGTACGCTGAAAAGGTTGCGGAAATTAGCCAGGAAACACCGGCACGCCATTGTTGAAGAAACGTTCCATAAGAAAGCTATCCGTGAGCCATTCTTTGAGGAAGCCAGGAAAATTTTTGGGGGCATTATCCTGACTTTTGTTGAAACTGATGAAAAATTTGTCAAAGAAAGGCTCGAAAGACGAACTGAAGAAGAAGGTCATATGGTTGGATACGGGATGTATCTCTCATTTAAATCGAAGTTCGAGCCCTTTGAGAAAATAGATTACACCTTTAGCAATAATGAATATTTTGAGAAAAACCTTGCAGAATATCTTCAGTTACTGAGGGAAAGGCTTGAGCTATAAAGCGCCCGTCTGGGATAACTCGCTGGCGGCCTATTCTAAGTTCAAAAAGAGAATTTGGACAAGTGAGGGGGTTACGATATGCTAAAAAAAATTGTCATTATTGGAACAGTAGACACGAAAGCCGACGAAATAAAATATCTCAAGCAAAAAATAGAAGGCCGGGGACATCATGCACTCGTTATGGATATTGGAGTGCTGGGCGAAACTCCTTTCGAGCCTGAAATCAACCGTCGACAGGTTGCTGAAGCGAGTGGGGTCTCCTTAGATGAAATCGCCGCCTACAACGACGAAGACAAGGCCATGCAGAAGATGGCTGAAGGAGCAGTTAAACTGAGCATGGACCTTTATGACAATGGTGACCTGGATGGAGTACTTGCTATAGGCGGAACCATGGGCACCGATTTGGCCCTTGACGTGATGGCGGCGCTGCCCCTGGGTGTTCCAAAGCTAATAGTCTCCAGTGTTGCCTTCTCTCATCTAATACCCCCAGAAAGGATATGTGCTGACCTCATGATGGTACTGTGGGCCGGGGGCTTATGGGGACTGAACAGTATATGCAACCAGGTGCTGAATTCTGCGGCTGGCGCTATTTCAGGAGCTGCTGAGGTATATACGAGAGAAGAAGAAACCCGGCCACCGTCAGTTGCCGTAACTTCATTGGGGCAATCCTGTTGCAGATATCTTAACTGGCTTAAACCGGGCTTAGAAGAAAGAGGCTATGAGGTTGTAGTTTTTCATACAGTGGGAATGGGTGGCAGGGCCTTAGAGTCTCTCATAGCCAACGGACGAATCAATGCCCTTTTAGACCTGTCGGCTGTTGAGGTCAGTGACCACGCCCTGGGCAGCATTGTTTCTGCCGGGGAATCCAGGATGGAAACAGCGGGCAAGATGGGAATTCCACAGATTGTGGCACCGAGCTGTATCGACGGATACGACGTGGCAACATGGCAACCCCTGCCTCCCCGGTTCATTGGCCGGCCCTTACACGTACACAACCGTCTAATCAGTGCTCTATCAACCACTAAAGAAGAAAAGGCAATGGTAGGCAATGTGATGGCGGAAAAGCTGAATAAATCCGTAGGGCCAACAGCCGTGGTCATTCCTTTACAAGGACTGAGTGAATGGGATCGCCCTGGTAGTGACCTCTACGATCCGGAGGGAATCATTGCTTTTGCTGAGGCTTTTAAGGATAAAATTAAGCCGGAAATTAAAGTCATAGAGCTGGATGCCCACCTCAATGACAAAATTTTTTCCGATACCGTCCTGTCTCTTTTTGACGAAATGATGTCCAAGGTTCAGGTGTCACCGAA
>JAKLQB010000478.1 GCA_022013615.1 Desulfobacterales bacterium
CTTTGACAAGTTGTATTAAAACAAAGGAAAGATTCCTAAAGGAGTAAATATGTCAAAAACAGAAAAAGAAATGATAGAGAAGAACATTGAATTAAGTACTGAATTCAGCAGATATCTGTTTGACCATACAAACTTAGACGAATCAATACCAACTGATGCAGAGATTGTATTTTTGACCGAGTTTGATACTGAGTTAAAAAATTTTAATTTAGAATTGGGCAAAAAACTTGAATCGACAGGACAAAAAGTTGCTTACATTAAGATCAAAAATCTCAGACCAAAAATACTGTCTCGAATTCAAGGCGTCAGCTTGAGCTAACAAGCCTCTGGTTAAGATTTATCCTGAAGGTACTAGGGTGCGCTCCCGAAGCAGGATTGCATTTCACTCATCATGCTGCGCCATTATGACCTGCCATTATATGGCCATTCACACCCATTTATGCAGTATTTCAGCACGTTAATCGCTGCATGCCAAAATGGCGTGCCATTTGTCACTTTGGCATAGTTGACTGTTTACTGAATATTCCACTTCGCTTCCGGCCCCTGGCTCCTGACTTCCAATCTGTTTTACCTTCTATCTTACGTCTTTTACCTTAAACCTAATGGTTCTCTCTCTTTTCGTCTCAAAGGGACAAAACCTGACGGAGGCCTAAATCAAGGGCCTCCAAATCTTCCCTTGAAAGCGAACCTGCCTCTTTGATTAACCGAGTTTTATCCACTGCACGTATTTGGTCGCATACCGCTACACCCTGTTTCCCAAGACAAGATACAGGCACCACAATTGGTGGTCTCGGCTTACCTACGGTAAAAAGCGGGACAACTACCACTGTTCGCCTTGCTTGATTGATCGGAGTTGCTCCAACCAACACACATGGCCTCATTTTGCGTATTTCAGAACCTCTTGTAGGATCCAAATCAACCCAATAAACATTACCACGATTCAGGTTCAATTCCATCTCCTGCAGTTATGTTCCAATCAGACATTTCCTTGTTTAATGCATCATCCGCTTCGACACCTTTAGCACATTCATAGAGTTCTTTTTCCCGTCTATTGATCTCTTTTTCCAAAACCTCAGCTATGATTCTGCTTCGCCGACGGTTTGGTATGACAGCTCGCATACGGACCGCCAAATCATCCGGCAATGACACAAGCACCTTTTGCATAACAATCTCCCATATTTTTTTAGATATAGTATATTGTATATCTATACCAGTTGTCAAACACAAATCCTTCTTTTCTATTCCGCCGGTGCGTGGCACTCCTTCAGCTTTCGCCTTATGTCTTTTACCTTAAACCTAATGCTTCATGCTTCCCTCCCCTTGTACCTGCAAATTACAAATCGTGCACAATCAGTTACGTTTTTTTCACACGGTATGAAAAGTTTTCGGCATCAACCCAAAAGACATTCACCCCTTTAATACAAAAAGCCGCCCGGGAATTTATCCCTGGACGGCTTTTCTCTAAAGGTCAGTTGTACTTTTATTTCAGATAGTTAGCTGCTCTCGCCCGCTCGTTTCACTCACTCAAGCCCGCCGAGTTCACAGCGTTTTTTTAAATAATATAATCTTTTCTCTGCGATCTCTGCGGTGAATTCCAATAGTCAATAGTCAATCGAAAATCGTCAATCGCTTCTGCTCCATGCCCTCTGCGGTGACATACAATAGTCAATAGTCAATCGAAAATCGTCAATCCCCTCTGCCCTCTGCTCTCTGCCCTGTGAACACTTGCATTTACTTTAGGCATTTTAGTCCCGCCGCGGCGGGATTAGCTCACTTTAGGCACTTGCATTTACTTTAGGCACTTTAGTTCACTTTAGTTCACTTTAGACACTTTTTTTAGCCCATCAACCCCCTCACAGCCATGACCACCATGGCCGGTATGGTAGCCAGCACAAGGCGTTTCAGGTCCTCCCGAAGCTCCCCTATGAGCACCTCATAACTGAAGAAGAGTACAATGATCTTAGCAGCCACCAGGCCCATATGGTAACTCTGAATCCTTTCATCCGGCAGGTTCGGGACCACCAGGGCAATAAAGAGGATCAAAAAGTCCATGGGGCTGGTTTTGAATCCCTTTGTTCTTCTTGTGAACTTGAGCGTTAAAATGACAAAAACAATCAGGAACACAAAAGAAAGGTTGTAAGGATGTACAAGTTTGTCACTCACCCAGGCGGCTAAATCCGTTTCGCTCAGGTAGATCACAAAGGGAATCGTTAGATATAGGGTAAACCGCAGGGCCATGTCCAGCCATTGCTTGTGAAAAAGCCAAACAATACATATTAGCCCCAGGAAACCTATTGAGAAAAATGCAAAATACTTAGGCACACTTGCGGGAAGAAAACAGGTGATAAGCAGTAAAGACGGGACCCCAACCTCGATAATCCTGAAAGAGACCTTGATAAGTATATTTTTTTCCTTTAGTACACGCAGCTTTCCTTTTAAAACCTTATCCAAAAAATGGAGGCGTTTGAGTTTCCATCCGGTCGTGTCTGCGATGAAAAAACCCGAGATTATTACCCCTGAAAATACAAGGTACAATATCAAAAGAAACCACTCCGAGCGGGACCTGAAGACAAAGGCCGAGGTTACCAGAAAGGCCTGAAGGACATAGATAGAAAGAACAGCCTCTGTATGAAAGAAATCCAGACGCATGAACTTGTGGTGAAGGTGATTCTTATCCGCCACAAAAGGAGACTTCCCATTTGTCACCCGCTCGAACATGACGGTTATTGTGTCCAGCACCGGGAAGCCTAACAGCAATAAAGGTAAAAGAGGACTCAAGGTGGCATTTCCCTGGGTGAGCTTAAGGGAAAGAGTTATTGCCATAAAACCGAGAAGCTGGCTCCCTGCATCTCCCATGAACACGGTTGCAGGATATGTATTAAACCTGAGAAAACCGAAAATTGCCCCCACCATGGCGGCCGACAACAAAGCAATACCAAAATTTCCCGCAGAATAGGCCAGATATCCAATACAGAGAAAGCTGAGGAGAGAGATCCCGCCGGCCAGGCCATCAAGGCCGTCTGAAAGGTTAATAGCGTTGGTTATCCCCACGATCACAATAAGGGTCAACGGCATGGCAAGCCAGTCCGGCAGGAGAACACCATCAGGGAGAAGCATTCCCAGGGACTTGATTTTAACTCCTCCATATATAATAATTATCAAAGCGGCTGCGAATTGCCCTGCAAACTTTGCCTTAAACCCGAGATCCCTCATGTCATCAAGCAATCCGAAAAGGACCACGATTCCCGCCCCTATGATTGCGGCTCTTGTAAAATTGTCAGCGGGTAACCACAGAAGAATTGGGATAAATGCCCCCAATGCCATGGCGATCCCACCGCTCTTTGGTATGGGGTATTTGTGAACCTTCCTCTCGTTGGGAACGTCCAAAACGTTTACCTTCACCGCCAGTCCCCTAAAAAAAGGGATCAGGGCAATGGTAATGAACATTGAAAGCAATAATGTGGATAGAAGAATCATTGAGGTGCAGTTACTCTCATCTCCCGAGAAATGACAAATATTTCAGACAGGAATGAACTTAGTTCGCTTCACTCACAATTGGAATAGTGGAATGATGGAATATTGGGTTAGTTAGTGTTGCGTGTTGCAAGATGCGTGTTGCGGGTTTAATGCGCAAGTGAATCCTATCTCGTAACTCGTAACACGAAACTCGTAACATTCCATGTGGCTGGCATAAAAAAAGATGCCATTAAAAACCCTTCATATTCCCGCCACGGCGGGATACAATTTCCAAGACGTGTTATATTTTACCCTTTGTCCAGTCCTTGCAGGATTATCGGGGGAACAGGATTCGTTATTTAGATCCCGTTTTTTTGTCCTACTGCGTCATTATGACCTGCCGTTATACGCTCATTTGCCGATATTTATTTAACCTTTCAGAATGTTAACCTCTACACGCCAAAATGCCGTACTACTCTTCACTTTGGCGTAGTTGGGGCAGTTCACTAAATACTTCAATGACGGAGCCCTAAGCTAAGGGCCTCCAAATCCTCATTTGAAAGTGAACCTGCCTCTTTGATTAACCGAGTTTTATCAACTGCACGTATTTGTTCTCATACCGCTACAACCTGTTTCCCGAGACAAAATACAGGTTCCAACTATTTTCCTTGATTGTTTTGCTCTTTCATGCTAAATTTGAACTATAGTAATTGACGTCTCGGAATTTCTATCCCGACAGGGCGGGAGAATAATGAAAAGTCGAAGATCCCGTCTTTAGCGGGATTGGTTTTTATAAGGAAGGTACCCATTTATGAATACTTTCTACTTCCTTGTCAAGAGGGGTGTTATCAATATTCCATAACGCCATTTTCCCAGAACCCATTATTCCAACATTCCAAGCGAACTAAGTTCTATCTTGAGGTACTTAAACATTTGAGCATCACTGAATATGTAATCCCTTTAGGAGAAAATACTCGCAAAAGACATTATCATGAAACGGATAAAGGCAAGGTTACTGAGTTCACTGTTCAAATGGAAGTTTTTGTCAATGACCAGTGGTTAAGGGTGATTCGCTATGATTCTGCGCATGGTTTTGCCCACATAGACCGATACTATCTTGACGGAAGAAAGATTAAAAAAGACCTACATTTGAATCTCGGCGAAGCATTGGCCTTGGCAGATGAAGACATTAAAGAAAATTGGAAAACTTTCAAAAAGTCTTTTTTAAAAGGTAAATAAATGAATGAAATCTTAGAAAAAAAGCATTCAATATTAGTTACAGAGTTCGACCGTTACATGATTGAGCACCCTGATTTTGCTTCAAGAATACCACGCAATGCCCAAATTGTCTTGCAGGTTGAAGGGGATGATGAATATAATCAGTGGAGTAGACGGTTGGCTGAAAGGCAAAGAGAAACGGATCAGGTTGTTGCCTATGTAAAGGTTAAAGGAC
>JAKLQB010000479.1 GCA_022013615.1 Desulfobacterales bacterium
GTGATTCAAGGAAAAAGTAACCACAACATATGTGGCATCAGGCCGGATTGCAGTTCAGCGCCGCCTCTGGCCACCGAAGTTGCCAGTTTGATCAAAAAAGTGACGCTGTCCTTGCGGAGTCACATACGAGAGGTTCTTCTGGAATATAGGTTGGAGTAAGATAGGGCCTTCAAGAAATGGAAATTATGGGAAATTTAAGTCCTTTGGGCCTAATCCGGGCACACCACTCCTTTATAGATCCCATGGCCGGTTTTGAAAAATCATGAGGCATATACATCAATTGGATACTCAGGATCGCGAAAGAGATAATCCCTCCAAAGATAGGCGGGTAAACCTCACAGGGCGGGACCTGAGAAACTGAATAGTCTATATGGAGACCATTAGCCTGTGATGGAGGTCTTGCCTTCACATCCTACAAGCCCAGGCACTTTCTACCCCTGTTCTTCAAACCGTACTATGCTCTCGGACACTTCATTTTCACCCGCTTGGGCTTTTCATAAACATCTCATGTCCCAGGGCGGGATCTATTATAAACTCAACAAATTGAGACAATGGGGTCACCAAATTAAGGGGCTTGTATGCTTCTCTAACTCCCGCTTTTACATAAAGTGCTTTATGTAAACTCCAGCAATGTCGTTTCATTCGTCCCCTTAGCCACCTCGGGCAGCCAGCAGTTTATCCCGCTGTAAGCAGGGCATTCCCGGAGACCTGTCCCGTCTATATTTGCGCCAAATGGCATACAATACAATATATTGTGTTTCATGACATTTGGCGCAAATACTGATTATGTCATATGGCATTTATTTTAATGCCATATGACATTATCGCAGGCGGGCCCCAGGGGCTCCCCTCTCGCTTCCGCCAAAAAGAAAGCGGTTAAAAAACAATCCTGACCGCTTTCTTATTAGTTATTTATTTTTTATGGACGTTGTTTACTAATAGAGTGTAGGTACGATCCCTCTGCTTTTTTTTTACATTTTCCAGTATTTTCTTTTCAAAGAGCTAAAATATTACCAACTTAAGATTTTAATCCACCTTTCGGCCTCCTCGCCTTTTAGTTTGGTATTCCCATAGAAAACCATAAAGACAACCCCCAATTACACCGAAAAGCAACAAAACCCCTATGCTTATTGTAACTCCGACCGATTTTGAAAAAAGATATACTACTAATGAAATAACTATGGCTACATAAAACAGTCTCATGGTTGTTTTAATTACGGTCTTATATGAATAAGTATCAACGCGTTTTAGTTTGCCATTCTTTATGCTTAACTCAACAATGACTGCAAACACTATTGACAAAAATAAAAATATTATTATGAACAAATCTGTCATGCCGTCATATGTTATTTTATTACCTACTGGCGCTCGTGATTCTATGGTTGCAACCTTTTAAAGATGAGTTGGAATATTAAGAAGTGTGGAGCCTTAGCGAGGCTTTTGCGGCAAATTCCTGGGCAATACTTTTCCGTTCTTCTTTTAGCTCAGGCCAACCGATTATATTTGCATGTCGTGGAGGGGTGTTATCTGGATCAATTTGAAGATTATTTACCAAAATATTTAAAGCCTGAATATCAGCTCGCCCGTACAAGTTTCTGGGTTGGTTCATTTTGCCGATTATTTTTTTAAATCCGATTTTCCATATTTCATGTTCTGTGAGATTATCGATTCTGAAAACAGAAAGTCTAAGATCTGATGGGGGCATAAAAGCTTGGGGCTTAACTACATTTTTTCCACGGCTGTACCAACGTTTACTTGTTATATAGCGGGCAATGGCTTCCTGGCCATTTATTTCCTTTGGAACACTGCCCTTCTTAAGAAAATAATCTATCAAGATTATCAAAAACCGCTTTAGGTATTTCATCATCAAAGTATTCCCGGCCGTATGTTTTATTGGGGCCATATAATCCAGCATATGTAATCTCATTGCGCTTACCGATACTTACTGAAAACACCTTTCTTGGTTCTAAATACCATTCAAGCGATATTTCACCATCTGGATCCACGGCAACCTCGGGCTCGCGAACTGTTGTCGGAAGTGCTCGAATGAAGCGTTCAGCCTCATTGAAAGAATTTGGATCTACAGGCCGGGCTCCATATCCATCCCAATTTTCAGAGACACATTCTCCCCAAAGATCATAAAGCTCCTGCAGAATTTCATTCGCACTAATAATCACGCTTTGAGAGCAATCTTCTAACATCTCTTCGACAAATAAATTATGAGCCTGAGCGTCATCACTAACTCCTCGATCGGCAGGAACGAAAAAGGGGCTATTATATTGTAAGGGAATACATCCAACCGTCATTCGAATAACCTCGCAGTTTCATCAGTTATACTGTTAAAAAAGACTTGATTTTTTAGGTTATGTAAGTTTGCAAAGATATCCCACATTTCACCATTGCTGACGTTAAAGTCACCCGTTTTAAAACTATCAATGTCTAAGACTACTGTAATATGTTTATCGGGTTTTGTGCTTTTTTCTAAA
>JAKLQB010000480.1 GCA_022013615.1 Desulfobacterales bacterium
ACCGCCCTGTCTGCAATAGCTCCCACACCCAGTATTGCGGCCTCCGGTTGATTGAGTATTGGGGTTTGAAACCGACTTTCTGCCTGCCTACCAACGGTGCTCAATGTGAAGGTTCCTCCGGTGACTTCATCAGGTAAAAGAGTCCCTGCTTTCGCCTTTTGATTGAGCATGCTTACAGTTTGCGATATATCAATCAGGGATTTCTTATCAGCGCTTTTCACCACCGGGACAATCAAACCTTCCTCTCCCAAAGCAACGGCTACCCCTATATTGATGTCTTCCCATACCTTGATTTCATTATCTATCAAGCTGCAATTAATCGAGGGATTAGCCTTTAGGGCCCTGGCTATAATGAATACCATTATGTCCACATAGCCAATTCTTACGCCAATAGACTTCTCTTGCCTCAAGAGCTTTTCTCGAAGCCTTACTATCTCCCCCACATCAAGTTCACCCATGACCGTCATTTGCGCAGAACTGGACAAACTGCGATACATGTGCTCAGCGATTGCCTGTCGCATGCCCTTTAAAGGCTCTGTGCTTTTGATCCTTCTGCCATGGTACAAAGCAGGAGGAGTCTCTGCCGTTTCCTTTGCCTCTATGGCCGCCTCCACGTCTCTCTTACTGATCCTCCCCCCAGGGCCTGTACCTTTTATTTGCGTGATATCGATCATGTGCTCTTCTGCCATCTTGCGAGCCACAGGGGTTATTCGAATGCCCTTTTTTCTTTTAGTCCCCTGGCTTGTGACATCAGCTGGCGAAAGCTCCTCCAAAGCGCTTTCCTGTCCCGCCACTCTCGCGCTTACGGCTTCTTTAGGAGACGCCTTCTGAACCGCTTCAAGTTCCTCTTTCGTTTCGGCGAGGCTGCCTACCACTTTGCCGACTTCCGCCTTCTTTTCGGCTTCAACCAAGATATGAAGATAGCCCGAGATTTCTGCCTCCACTTCCCACTGAGTCTTTTCAGTCTCAATCAAAAGGACTGTGCTTCCCTTCTCAATCCACTCCCTTTCTTTTCCCTTCCATTCGACCAGCCTGAATTCTGTGACGTTCACGCCAACATGGGGTATGACGATCTTATGTATCATGTTTTGTCCTCCTATAGTCCCGATTCGTTGACGTCGATCCGGCTACTCAAGCGCCTTCTTGACGGCAGATACAATGCTCTCTACACCCGGGAAATGGGCCTTTTCCAGCGGCGCCGAGAAGGGCACGGCCGTGTTAAGCGCGGCCACTCGCATGATGGGAGCATCCAGGAGGTCGAAGTACTTTTCAGAGACCACCGCCGCGATTTCAGAACCGATGCCCCCCCGCTTCCGCCCGTCCTCAACCACCACGAGACGATTCGTCTTTTCCAAAGACCGGGCCAAAAGTTCCTCATCAAGAGGGATAATGGTTCTCAGATCAATCACCTCCGCACTGATTCCCTCCTTTTCCAGCTTGTCAGCCGCCTCCAGGCACCGATAGAGCATGGCGCCGAAGGAAGCCACCGTGGCATCCCCGCCAGCTCTTCTCACAGCGCCCTTTCCGATGGGAACCAGATACTCACCGTCAGGCACCTCATCGGTCAGGGTCAACAATTGCCTGGAGTGAAAAATAAGAACGGGTCCATCATCCCTGATGGCGGATGTAAGCAGCCCTTTTGCGTCAGCGGGGCTGGATGGAATTACCAGCTTGACACCCGGTGCGTTCAAAAAACTCGCCTGGGTGGATTGCGAATGGGCATAAGCCCCATAGCCTCGCGGACCTGCGAAGGTCTGGACAACAAGTGGGATCTTAAAGCCCCCGTTGGACACGTACTCCCACATTCCTGCGACGTTGACAATGGCTTCCATGGCCAGATAGGCATACTCCGAGAAGAGCAACTCAACCACAGGCCTCAATCCGGTCATAGCTGCACCCACACCTGCCATGGTGTAAGACCCTTCACAGACCGGCGTGCTGATAATTCTCTGCGGGCCGAACTCGCCATGAAGCCCCCGTGTCGTTCCCCAAATGCTGGGTTTTACATCCAGGCCCATCACCACGACACTCTCATCCCGAACCAATTCCTGGCGCAACGCTTCAACAACTGCCTCTGTGTAGTATTTCTCTGCCATTGTCTAATCCTCCTTAGATATCCAAATCGTGGTTCAGCACGGTGGTTGAATCAGGTAACCCGATTTCCTGCAGGGCCTGGACAGCCTCACTAATAAGGGTGTGACATTTTTCTGTCATTTTTTCCAGGTCCTCTTCTGCGGCCCATTTTCTCTCCAGCAGCATTTTTACGGCCCGTGGAATCGGGTCATTCTTTGCGGCTTCATCGCTTTCTTTTTGATCCCTGTAAAGGCACTGATCCGCGGTGTGATGGGGAGCGAGACGATAAGTTTTAAATTCGATGAAATAAGGCCCTTTGCCGTCCCTGGCATGGGCAATAGCCTCCTTCATGGCTCTGCCCACATCAAACATATCGTTGCCATCCTCCACGATCTTCCAGGTCATCCCGTAACCTCCCGCGCGGGGAGCCACATCCGCCGTGCAGGTGGTTTCTCTGTACGAGTGATACTCAACAAACTGGTTTGTACAGCAGCAGAATATGACCGGCACATTGTAGAGCATGGCCATGTTCATGGCGGGGTGAAAATCAGCTTGCTCCGCTGCGCCTTCCCCGAAGTAATCCACGACAACCCAATCTTTTCCCTTGTTCCGAACGGATAAGCCTGCCCCCACAGCCATAGAGAAATCCGTACCCAGTCCTCCCAGCAACGGAAGAATACATAACTCTGGACTATGGAGGTGAAGACCTGCTCGGCCTCCGGAGATTGAATCGAC
Organism: Desulfobacterales bacterium; assembly: GCA_022013615.1. Next base: position 2,809 of record JAKLQB010000480.1, read on the forward strand.
TCTCCCCCCATATTCAAGAAAAATATCTTTCACGCTCATTCCTTTACCTACAAATTCAGCCACACCACGATGTGTACCGATTAAATAGTCTTCTCGCCGCAAAAAGGCGGAAATCCCGCAGCCAATGGCTTCTTGGCCGGTTCCCAAATGCGTGTAGACCGGAACCACCTGATTCTGATAAAGCTCTTCATGCTTGCTTTCAGTGTTTCTTGTGAGAATCATCTTGAAATAGAGGTCTAAGGCCTCTTTCTTTGTCAGTTCAAAGCTGTTTTTTCCCATCTTCTCCTCCAATGAACTATGTACCTATTATTATGAGGACGGCCAAATTTATATGCCTACCGGGTGTAAAAACTTGTGATTCCATTCGGGGTCGAGTGTGGGGTTGAATTCAATGTCCTCAAACTCTTGAACCGTCAACTCCACCGTAGCCAATACCGGAGCTGAACCCGGAATCAAATTGCCGCAACGCATGTTTCCATCTTTGTCCATGATCATGCCGTGAATGTGTATGACAACTTGACCATCCTCATCTGTTCCGAATACTCCCTGGGCTACTCCCAGCTCCACAGGTCCCTCCATTTCATGAAATATGGCCACATCCATCGGGTTGTCACCAAACTCCATAGACCCCGCCCATACCACCTTTGCCGAGCGGAGCGAGCCGATCGCCGTGACTGTCCCCGATTTTATGTCATGCATCTTGACCAGCCCGATGATGCCTTCCACTACATCCTGTTCAGGTAAGAGCCGGGCTGCAAGGAGTCGGCCGGGTTTTCCTATTGCTGAGTACGCCTTAATTTCTTTCATCTATTTCCGCCTTTCGCCTTTTCATAGTTCTTGAGATTTATTCTACTTCCTTCTGTACGACGGGCCATATCCTCAGCATAATCGGAGGCCAAACCCAGCAGTTGTCCGCCGTCCACATCCAGGGCTACTCCTGTGATCATGGCGGCCCGATCGCTTGAAAGAAACAGAACAGCTTCTGCTATGTCCATGGGGCTGATCCATCTTCCTAGGGGGATTTGGTTGGCTATGACAGAACGGAATTCTTCCGTTGTCTTCGACTCAACCAGGGGTGTCAAGGTGGCTCCGGGACAAACCACATTTACATTGATTCCGAACGCGGCCATCTCAAAGGCCAGATGCCTGCTAAATCCAACCAGCCCATATTTTGAAGCAGTATACTCTGCTCCGCCAAGTTTACTCATCCGGCTTGCTGCTAAGGAGGCAATATTGACAATTTTCCCGCTTCGTCTTTCCATCATCAAAGGGATAACGGCCTGACAGCAATTGAAGGCCCCTTTTAGATTTACGGACATGACCCGATCCCAAATCTCCGAAGGTAAATCTTTAACCAAGATGGATGATCCCCCAATACCTGCATTATTGACTAGGATATCAACGGATCCATGTCTCTTCTTGTTTTCTTCGAACACCCGAACAACTTGCTCTTGCTCGGATACATCAGCCGGAACCGGTTCAGCCCGGCCCCCCTCTTTACTAATTCTTTCCACGGTATCCGCTGTTTTTTCTGCATCCGAGTCATTCACGAGAATCATGGCCCCCTCTTGTCCCATACGAAGGGCAATGGCCTGGCCGATACCGGACCCGGCTCCCGTGATAAAGGCAACCCTATTGAAAAGTTCCATGCGTGTTCTCCCTCATCACTTTCTTATCAACAAGTCCGGCAACCACAGGAGTATGTGTGTTGACCCTGTCGGGCATGGCTTCTACCTTGTTTTGTATGCCTTTGATCTGACAGCCGAGTACTCCCAGACTGGCTTTCAGTCGAAAACAACAGCGCCCTTAATGAATCCCTCAGGCGGATTAGCCGTTTCCTCCAGCGCCCGTGGAAGATTTTCAAGGGAGTAGCTGACGTTGTTGATCTTCTCTATAGCGTATTTGCCTGAGTTGAGGATGCGCATGGCATCGGGGTAGTTGCCAGCCTGGGCGTGGTCACAAACAATGGTCACTCCCTTGAAGACCAGGGCATCAAATTTTATAGGTGTCTCCTTGCCCCCGCTCAGACCTATAGACACTATGCGGCCTTTCATTTTCACCAGGTCCAATGCCATCTGAATGGCTGAGGGAGCGCCTGAGGTCTCCACGACCACATCAGGCGGACCGCCCAAAAGGTCGGGGACAGCTTCAAGCGGATCAACTTGCTCGATGTCAATCGTGTGGTCGACCCCGTACTCCCTTGCCAGTTCAAATCTGGCTGCATCCCGGCCAAGTCCTAAAATAGCGATGGGACCGACGCCACATTCCCGTGCTGCCATAAGCGTGGCCAAGCCTTGGGAACCTACCCCACTAATGGCCAGACTCTGGCCGAAAGTCATTTCACCCAGTGTCTTGACCCAACGCACCCCATTGCCGATGACCGAACTTAAAGAAGCCGCAAGATCGGGCACACCTTCGGCCACCTTGTAGACAAGTGAACCAGGTAGAAGGTACATGTACTCGGCATACCCCCCGAAAAGATAGGGCTGTTGGTCGGCTAACATAGTCACCCCGTAAGCCCTGAGCGGCCTGCACTTGTGGTAGTTGTATTGTGTCCTGCACCATTCACACCGACCGCAAGGTATCGTTGGCTCGATCGTGATCCGATCTCCCACTTTGAGGGCATACGAAGCCGATGCCTCAGACCCGATATCGGCCACCTTTCCTGCCAACTCGTGTCCCATGATAAACGGATAAAATTCAAATGGTGTCTCGCCCCGGAAGATCTTTGGATCCGAAGCACAGACCGAGGTGACCCCGGTCCTGACCAGTATCTGGTCAGGCTTCGGCTCACCCACATCAAACTCCTGCATTTCCATGCGGCCCGGTTTCACCAATACCATGGCTTTAGTTTTCATTATGAAATCTCCTTTTTTTGTCCCTCTTGCCGCATCGACGACTGGAGCTTATCTTTCTTCCCTCATCATTGCTGTCCCATAAATACCCGGGGGAGCCATAAACTTAGTTCTGGGACGAAAGTGACGGAGATGAGAGCCAGCACAAGTGCTATCAAGAACGGCGGTGTCTCCCTGACGACGAGACTAAATCGTTCACCAGACAGTGAGGTGGCCAGGTAGAGGCAAATCCCCACCGGCGGGGTGAACAGGGCGATCATCAAGTTGAGGACAACGACTATCCCGAAGTGGATGGGGTCAATTCCCACAGCCTTGACCAGAGGCATGAGCATGGGCACGACTACGACCAGAGCCGTCATGGGCTCCAAGATGCAACCCCAAATCAAGAAGAAGATATTCAAGAGACACAGGATAACCCACTTAGACTGGCTGACAGAGGTGAAGAAGTTTAGCAAAACTTCACCGGCCCTCATCTCGGCCACCAGATAGCTGAAGATCCCGGCGGTGGCTATGATAGCTAAGATGTAGGATGAGTAGATAATAGATCGACAGAATAAATGGGGAAGGTCAGTGAAACTCAACTCCCGGTAGACGAATAGACCTATAACAAGGGCGTAAGCTACGGCTAGAACCCCCGCCTCGGTGGGCGTGACAATGCCACTGACAATACCGCCGATAATAATCAGAGGCATGACTAGCGCGAAGGTGGCATCGACGGTGCTCTTAAGTATCTGCCGGAATGAAGCTCGGGGTCGGGCCGGGAAGTTACGTCGTTTACTGATTAGGTATGAGACAACCAACAAGTATAGCCCAGTCATAGTTCCGGGGATGGCCCCGGCCAGAAAGAGCCTCCCGATGGATTGCTCAGTTAGCAGACCATAGATGACTAGTGGAATGGACGGGGGGATAATTGGCCCGATAGTGCTGCTAGCTGCGGTTACTGCCGCGGCGTAAGCCGCGGGATATCCATCCTCCTTCATGGCCGGGATGAGGACTGAGCCGATGGCAGAAGTGTCGGCCACAGCTGAGCCGGAGACCCCGGCGAAGATCATGGAAACCACTATATTCACATGGCTGAGCCCTCCTTGGATATGGCCCATAATGGCCGTGGAGAAACCGACCAGCCGGCGGGTGATACCGCCGGCGTTCATCAGGTCGCCAGCTAGAATGAAGAAAGGCACGCACAGAAAGGCGAAGTTGTTTAGGAACTCGACCATCTCGGCTGCGATAGTAGTGAATGAAGAGGTTGACCAAAAGATAGTACAGTATAACACAGAGGCCAGACCCATGCTTATGAACACCGGGACACCCAGCAGGGCAAAGGCCAAAAAGCCGCACAACAGCACCACTAATGGCAAAATGCCCACTTAAGTTCCCTTTCTTGGTTTGAACAGCTTGGCTGCCAACACAAACCCGGCTAACAGGCTGCCCGCCGTAGCGGCATAGTAACGGGCATTGGTCGGAATCGGGATAGAAAACAATTCCATACCCTCAAAGGCCTTGGCTACCGGAAAGCTGAGAAAAAAAACCATTGCGAAAAAAAATATGCTTAGGGCCCAGTGGAACCAGACCAACCGGGCCCTTGAAGTATGGGATACGTGGTCCACCAAGAAAGTCACACTTATATGTTCCATTCGGTCAAGTCCAATGGGCATACACAACCAGACTATCCAGATCAACAGCAATATGACCAACTCGTGAGACCAGGTCAGTGAGAAGCCCAGTGCATAGCGGCAGAAGACCTGCGCCAGAGTTACCGCAACGATGACAATGAACAGTAAACCCACGAGCTGTTCCAGAATCAGGATTAGAATTGTTTTGATCTTATCCATGATCCACTATTTCTATAGGTTTTCGCTTAATCCATGCCCCTGATCTTGTCGTATAGGCCTGCTGGCCACATTTCGCCATCGAGCTTCTCCTTAATGGCCTTGGCCGCCGTGCGCTTGAAAGCCTCGATATCAGGTTTTAAGATAATCATGCCCTTTTCCTGGACACCTTTGATCGACATGGCCACGATCTCGTCGTTGCGCTTTGAGGCCCACTTATCGGTCGGTGCCACAGCGCCTAACAGGGCACTTTTCTCTTTTTGGTTGAGTTTCTCCCATACTGCCTCGGAGATGAGGACAATTAGGCCGGAGCGTATATAGTTTATGGGGCTGACGTATTTTTGTACCTCGTAGTACTTGGCCCCGTAAATGGCATCAAAGCCGTTGTCCTGTCCATCAACCACGCCCTGCTTCATTGCCATATACAACTCGCTTGCCGACAGTGGAGTGGGTGTGGCGCCCCAGGCTTGCATCGCAGCGGTGATCGTCTTTGTCATGGGAACGCGTAACTTCAGGCCTTTCATGTCGTCAGGGGTAATGACCTTTCTTTTACTTGTTGTTATAAGCCTGGGAGACCGGTCGCTTACCCAGCCAATGTACTTGAAGCCGGCCTCTTTCTCGGTTTGGGCCAACATGGACTCAAAAAGGTCAGAGGCGAAGAACTTTCGTATGTGGGCCTGGGAGTTGAAGGCGTAGGGCGCGAAGATGGCGTTGAAATGCGTCCCTCCCTTTGGTAGTGAAAGAACACCAGAATCGCATAGCATCATGTCCAGCTTTCCCATCTTCATCTCGGCGAAATTCTTCGGCAACGGTCCTAACTGGCCACCACCGAACCATTTGATCTGCAGGTCTGGTTCTCGCTTGGCCACCTCCTTTGCATAGAAATCGGCAATAGGTCCCCAGACAGGCGGCGGAGCAACGAACGCGATCTTCAAAACCCTTTCCGAACTTGCGAGTCCGGCCCATGCCCCGATTAGAATCAGACCGACAGTCATTACACAAATCCAAATCGTTTTAATCCTTGCAGTCATTTTAGCACCTCCTTGTTAAAAGTTGATATTGAGTGATCTGACATGCTCAATGCACCCTAAATCACAAAAACCAAGAAACTTCCCAGTCCGGTTTTCGGTGGATTTCCAAGCAGTTGGATGGTGAGGAAGTGAATTCCCAATAATCTGAGGCTTACCCCTCTCACCCTGCCCTTTCCCCCAGGGGGAGAGGGTGAATCACTAAACGCCCGAACTTATTAAAAACTTACGAGAATAAGTTCTCAACTGCCACTCCTTATTGTTTTCTCTCTGGTTATGCCTATAGAGTATGATTTTTAATTTAAAAAGTGCCTGTTCGCTTCCCTGGCACAAAGTGTACGTTCAATGTCCTAGCTGCCTTCTTACTCAGACTGATGCCCATGTGGGGGATACTGCCATTCCAGTAGCCAGCATCGCCCTTTTTCAAGATATATGTCTTTTTTCCGAGGAATAATTCTATTCTCCCTTCAAGAACGTACATGAACTCTTGACCATCATGAACAGCCAATTCTATCTCTTCCTTTTGGCCCTTTTTCGCAAGCGTTACGATTGCCGGTTCCATAAAAGGGTTATCCATCCCATCGGCAACTAATTCAACTATATAGCCCTTTTTGGAGTCTATTTTCCTGCGGCTTCCATGACGTGAAATGACGTACTCTCTTTCCTCTTCATCTCTAAAAAAATATCCGGTATTCACCTTTAGGGCATCGGCAATGACCCGCAATGAGGGTACGGAGGGCATGGCAAGGCCGTTTTCTATCTTGGAAATAAGGGGAGCTGAAAGTTCCGTGGCCTTAGCCAGTTGTTTCAGGGTCAAGCAGGCTTCTTTTCGCAGTTCTTTGAGCCTGTTTCCTATCTGCCTAGCGAATTCGTCTTTGTTTTCCATGCAGTTTCTCTACTGATGCATAGTAATTAAAAGGAAAAGGACTTTTTATGGTATTTTCATATAACTTAAATACGTTAACATATAATTAATTTGAAAGATGCCACAGCAGAAAAAGGTTGTCAAGGTTTTTTTTCATAAAAATTAATTTTATTAACAAATAGTTAATTTCATTGATAAAAATTTATGATTAAATAATATGGAATGATTTCAAGATTGAGATGTAAACACATGTGGTAAAGGGGTGAACAATTTGAGGCGGGAAATAAGGGCTGCAATAAATCTCTTTGACTGATTCTCAGCCCCTATTTAAAAAATTTGCCATAAAAAGACACGTGGAAATAAGTGATGTCCACACAATCCACCACTCTCAAAATGAGGAGTACTTTTAAGAAGGCCTTGATTATCCCATTGCGACCTGCAGGTTCTAATTTAAATGCTACCCATGGGATTCAGTGGATTTGCCTACGCATTGAACACAGACAGTGGCGTTTAGCCTGAAGAGTAAATCAGAGCTGGTTTACAGAATCTCAAAAATTAATCAGAAGATCAAGAAGTGGGGCTATTACATATTGATTGACTCCGGTCGATGGTTTGACCACCCCGCTTAAATACAGCGGGACAGGCATCCATACATTGAAGTATTTCGAGGATTTATCCGCCTAGGCGGGTTATAATTTGAGCCTGTCGAAGCGAAGCATAGATCCCGCTCATCGGGGACCCGTCCCGCTATTAGCAGGAGAAAAAATAACCGTTTTCGGTCGGGCACTAAATAGTCCAATTCGCTATTTTCAGGCCATCGATCATCTTGAAATGCACTACACTCTCAAATCCGAGGTTTTACTCAACTTCTTTTCTTCATACAAAGCTTCTTGGGCCGCGGCTAAGCGCGCAATAGGCACACGATAAGGTGAACAGCTTACATAATTCATCCCAACCCGATGGCAGAAACCAACAGATTTTGGATCGCCGCCATGTTCGCCGCAAATTCCGATCTTTAAATCCGGCTTGGTCTTGCGTCCTTTTTCTATGGCAATTTTAACAAGCTGCCCGACTCCAGTTTGATCGAGTGTCTGGAACGGATCTTCAGTCAGGATGCCTTTTTCATAATATTCTTTTAAGAACTTCCCTGCATCATCGCGGCTGAAACCAAAAGCCATTTGCGTTAAATCATTTGTGCCAAAAGAGAAAAATTCAGCTTCTTCGGCAATTTCGTCAGCCGTTAAAGCAGCTCTCGGAATTTCAATCATAGTTCCCACCATATAGTTTACCTTAATGTTCATTTCTTTCTGGACTTGTTCAGCCACGCGTACAACAACTTCCCTTTGATTGGCTAACTCAGCTTTAGTTCCGATAAGGGGAATCATAATTTCAGGATATACTTTTACTCCTTCTTTAGTCAGTTGGCAGGCAGCCTCCATAATAGCGCGCGCCTGCATTTCTGTAATTTCCGGGTATGAAATACCCAGACGGCAGCCGCGGTGTCCTAACATCGGATTAAATTCATGCAGAGAATCTACCTTTACTTTTACCTCCGCTGCCGTTATTCCCATTTCCTTAGCCATTTCTTCCTGATTCTGTTCTTCATGAGGCAGGAATTCATGCAGAGGCGGATCTAATGTGCGAACCGTAACAGGCAGGTCGTGCATTGCTTTGAAAATACCGTAAAAATCTTCTCTTTGATAAGGCAGTAATTTATCAAGTGCTTTCCGCCGTCCGGCTTCATCATCCGCTAAGATCATCTCACGAACAGCTTTAATGCGGTCGCCTTCGAAAAACATGTGCTCTGTACGGCAAAGCCCGATTCCTTCTGCGCCAAAGTTCCGAGCCACATTTGAATCATGCGGTGTATCGGCGTTTGTCCGGACATTTAATTTCCGCACTTCATCGGCCCAGCTCATTAGCTCTCCAAAATCGCCGGAAAGTTCGGGATCTGTGGTTGGCACCTTACCTTCAATCACCTCGCCTTTTGATCCGTCTAATGAAATCCAGTCGCCTTCTTTGTAAACCTTGCCATTAACTGTCATTGTTCTATCTTTATAGCTGACTTGCAATTCGCCGCATCCCGCCACACAGCAGGTTCCCATTCCACGAGCTACTACGGCGGCGTGCGAGGTCATACCTCCGAGGGCGGTTAAAATACCCTTCGCGACATTCATACCGCCGATATCTTCCGGTGAAGTTTCGATGCGTACTAAAATAGTGTTTTCGCCTCTTTCAGCCCATTCTTCCGCATCATCGGCATGGAAAACTATACGTCCAGTCGCTGCGCCCGGCGAGGCGG
>JAKLQB010000481.1 GCA_022013615.1 Desulfobacterales bacterium
AAAGTATGCCTAATACTTCTAAGATTCAATGTGAATCCGCATTACCTGACAAGGATAGAGCATATGATTTCTGAGCACGAGCTTGAGAAATCAGTGATCTGGTTGCCCTCCCAGGAAAATTCTGCAGATATGGCACGTCTGTATCGCATGGCAGACATTGTGATCTCGGTCCCGTCATCAGAAGGCTATGGGTTTACAGTATATGAAGCAATGGCAAGCGGTTGCCCCACAATAGTCTCCGACTTGCCCGTTTTTCAGGGTGAGTTGATCGATGGCATTCACACAATGAAAGTACCAGTAAGAGACGTGGCTCAAATAGGTTGTGCACTGTTAGATTTGCTTGACAATAAGGTCTTACGAGAAGAAATAAGGCGCAATGCCTTAAATGTGTGCCGTGAAAAGAGTGTTAAGATCCGCACTGAACGAACTGTCAATCTATATAAGGAATTAGTCATAAAGCGGTCCATCTGACAACCCACCTTATGATGTTACCTCTTTTATTCCCGCGTATGTTCCAATGATTGGCGAAGTCTGAGGCAGACCTACAACCGTAGGTCTTTAATCGCACCATACGACTAGTTCACCGTATCGAAAATATGACATCAAATATTGGCAAGATAGAATTTCCCTTTATTCTGACAATATCATACGAAATAATGGAAAAAAGTAGTCATTAGGCCATTATATCCTTGACACTGAAGATCGGGTAGGTTTATTATCCCTCCAAAACGTATGATGTATAAGGGAGGGATTGCATATGTCAAATTGCCCAATTGACCTAAACTTCTCAAAAATCCATTCTAATAAGCGGATCGAGAAGGCTTATGAAAGTCTTGGAGTCAAAATAGTCACCCGGATTATCGGTTTCACCCTGTTTTTGTTGGGAGCAAAGCGGGAGGATATCGCACAATATTTACAAATGCCTATGGGAACCTTTCTGTCCTTTCTCACTCGGACAGATCAGTACAGTCTTTTGGCATTTGAAGATAGGAGGAAATCACCATATGTCAAAGTTGTAAAAGCCGAGGCTCCGATCAAGGTATCTTTGGACGTGACCGAGCGAAACGTTATCATTCATTTAGGCGGTAACAGTCAGGTGATTATAATCCCCCGTAATAATCAATTGCAGTGTAAAGTAATTCTCCTCACTTTTGTCAACAGCGGCCTGCTTACCGCTAAAGAGGTGTCTGAGGTCCTTGGATTTACTGTAAGACATATCAGAGACCTAAATACTAAGATGTATGAAGCAGACGTTTATTCGTTGATTGATAAGCGAAAAGGCCAAATTCAGGATTACCGATTCACTCCGGAGATTAAGGCCGAATTGATCCAGCAGGTTGCGGCGAATGCCATAACCGGCAAACCGACTTCAAGCCGCGCCGTATCTCAACATATCAAAGAGCGATGTAACTTGGTTTTACCTGATCGCTCTGTACGATTACACATGAAAAAGCTGGGGTTGCCCAAAATATCAAACTCCCTTCCTGCTCTCGTGGAGGATTTAAAAAAAACTCAAAGCCATGATAATTGATACGGTAGATGAATTTTTTTCAGACAATCATGCTTCAAAGGCTAAACATCAACTTACCGTAATTGAACAAATGCAGAAACGAGCTAAAATGCTGGCCCTTGCCCACGGTGAGGTCAATTTAGGAACCATTGCATGGTTCACGAACCGACATGCCACTACCGTTCGCAAATGGATAATGAGATCAAAAAACGGTGGTGAGCTATGGGATCAAAAGAGAAGCGGACGACCTCCAGTTTATAATGAGAAAACTCAATTAAAGACCATTGCCTTTTATTGCCAGGTTTCTCCTCTGCCTGGCTGTAACAGCTGGTCATTGAGATGGGCGGAAAATTATCTGAAAGAACACAGCGAAATCATCGGTTGTTCTATGAGTCATTCAACCATTCAACGCATTTTGAAAAGCCATGGCCTGCGGCCTCATTTGCATAAATAC
>JAKLQB010000482.1 GCA_022013615.1 Desulfobacterales bacterium
AACCACTCCGGGTGAGCCGGCCAGGCAGGTGCCGTGACCAGGTTGCCATCAACATGGGCCTTGTCTACAGGAACCTCCACCCACTGACCACCCGCACTTTTTACATCCGGCCCTACTGCAGGGTATGCAGTACAGGCTTTACCCTCGATCACGCCAGCGGCAACCAGGACTTGTGCTCCGTGGCAGATCGCCGCAATGGGCTTGTTGTTTTCTGCAAAGTGTCGTACTGCTTTTAGCACGGCCTCATTCAGTCTGATATACTCCGGTGCCCTTCCTCCCGGGATGATGAGTGCGTCGTAGTCCACTGCCTTTACATCGTCAAAGGTGGCGTTCAATGTGAAGTTGTGGCCCGGCTTTTCACTGTAAGTCTGATCTCCTTCGAAGTCATGAACCGCTGTCCTAATCTGGTCTCCGGATTTTTTCCCAGGGCATACGGCATGGACAGTATGTCCCACCATCAATAGCGCCTGGAATGGCACCATCACCTCGTAGTCCTCTACATAGTCACCCACAAGCATTAAGATTTTTTTTGCGCTCATATTGCCCTCCTTTCTGATGTTTGATGCTTTCCTACAATACGCCTGTCTAACCCGACGTCTCGCGTCGGCCCATGAACTGCCTGCTTCTATCAGTTCCTTGGCAATACTACCTGATTGAGTATCGCTCAATTAAGATAATACTGTCTTTCCCTATAACATACTTTGTCAAATTACTCAAAATTATAAGACATGAATAAAGGACTTGACAAACAGGTTGCTATAAGCGCCAATGACCAGGGGGATAAATATGAAGCTACGCTCGCTCGGAATGTCAGATGTAAAAATTACGCCTATCATCATGGGCACCTGGCAGGCAGGCAAACGCATGTGGGCAGGTATTGATGACGCCGAAATCACCAAGGCGATCCGCGCTGCCTTTGATTCGGGCATTACCACGTTCGACACAGCCGAGGAATATGGGTGGGGCCATTCCGAGCGCATCCTGGGGAAAGCACTGGCCGACGTCCGGCATCAGGTGGTTTACGCGACCAAGGTATTTCCCAATCATCTTAAATACGACCAGGTCATTGGGAGATGTCACCGCTCCCTTAAAAACCTAAACACTCATTATATTGACCTTTATCAGATACATTGGCCGGCCGGTTCCTGGGGCACCAAAGTAGCCCCGATCCAGGAGACCATGAGGGCCATGAATGAACTCCTGCAACAGGGAAAGATCCGGGCAATCGGTGTCTCCAATTTCTCTTGCAGTCAATTAGAGGAAGCAGCCCAGTTCGCTCGCATCGACAGCCTGCAACCGCCCTACTCCCTTTTCTGGCGGCATGTGGAAAAAGACGCCATGCCTTACTGTATTGAGAATAACATCACCATTCTTGCCTATTCTTCTATGGCCCAGGGGATCTTAACGGGCAAATTTGGCCCAGACCACAAGTTCGCCAAAGGAGATCACCGGTCGAAAAACAAGCTGTTTAAGGGGGAGAACTTCAAGCGGGTGCAGCAGGCACTGAACAGGCTTCGCCCCATCGCGGATCGATATGACTTTAGCCTTGGGCAACTGGCGCTTGCCTGGGTTATTGCGCATCAAGGGGTGTGCGCTATCGCAGGAGCACGCAACGCCGAACAGGTCTTACAAAACGCCAAAGCGACCGAAAGACATTTATCTGACACAGATTTAAAAGAAATGGACACCATCAGCCGGAGCGTGACAGATTGTCTGGATGCTAATCCGGTCATGTGGGAATTTTAATTCAGGCTTGCTTCATTCTCTGCTTCAAGCGCAAATTCTCAGCAAAGCGTCAGGATCCGCATCCCTCCGAATCCCAAGACGCGTGAGAGCAAAATCATAACGCACCGGGTCCTCTGGCTCGATTCGCCGAAATGCACGGGTGATCTCTTTGACAGTGCGCATGTCCGCATTTTTTCGATGTGTCAGTTTCAAAAGGGAACATATGCGGTGCATGTGAGTATCCAATGGCACCATCAGTTTTCTTGTCGGTATCTCCAGCCACCCGCCCGGATCAACGCGATCTTTCCTCACCATCCAGCGCAGAAAAAGGTTCAATCTTTTGCACGCGCTCCCCCTTTCAGGCACAGGTATAAGGCTATTGCTGTGACCGTTGAATCGTGCCGTCAGTTCACTCACCAGAAACGAAAGCGCAGGGAGGATGTCTTCATCATCCTTGAAACCCGAAAGGAAACATGCGTAAAGAGTACCATAACGGTCAACTACGCGCTTTACGCCGTAAAGCATCCCCGTGAGGTCCTTACTGGTGGTAAATCGATGTTTGAAATCTTTAAACGTCTTTTGAAGGGATACAGGCGTGGAGTGTTTAAGAAAATCATACGGAGAGGGTCCCATTTTTTCGAGAACAGATTCGACGCTTTTAAGGATCTGAGCCACTCTCCCATAGGCAAGGGATGAGGCTACAATGCCAACAATTTCCCGATCCCGTGGAGCTGCATATTGGTAAAGGAATTCGAGAGGGTCTGGGTGTACCCATTTGCGAGAGTTATAGGTGTCATAAAGCTCATCGAGTCGGGTCTTGTTGATTATCGGGGCGTGATCTGCCTTCATTCCTCTTCCCAGACTATACAGTCATTTGGGCAAATACATATGGCCTCACGGACCTCATCTTCAGGGTACAGGGCAAGGTCCGCAACTTCCATGAGACATGTTTCTTTGTTTCTTCTAAAGACCGCGGGGCAAGTTTCCAGACATGAATCGCAATCCGTGCATTGACTCAAATCGATGACAGGAACCTTTTTCACTTCAATCTTCTTCAGTAAGACCGGATACAGATAGCCCCGGTTGTCCTTGTGGTTTATTCCTCTTTTTCAAAATCAGATTTTCCTGCCCCGCATACCGGGCACTCCCAGTCATAAGGCAGGTCATCGAATTTGGTCCCGGGCTCTATGCCATTATCCGGATCTCCCTCAGCAGGATCATACACATACCCACAAACAGAACACACATACTTATCCATTTTCCCTCCTTGTTTGGTGATTGATTTACTGCTTAACACACAGCCGCCTAGCTTGGCAGAGATGATGCATCTGTCCTGCCAAAAACACTGCAAACACAAAGTCTTATTTAAAATAGGGAATATAATGAGCGATGTCAAGCCGGTTGGGGGCATATATTACCCCCTATTTTCAACTTTGAATATGTAAGGCTCTACTCATAAGTAGAATCTTTTTTCTCAAACATATCCCCCTGTTCGCGAAATATTTTTTATTCCCTTTATTGAAAGACCGATAACATTTTGATTTCATTATATTATTTAAAAATATACCCTCAATAACTAATCTTGCATATTTCTTGCACAGACTAGCAGTATGCAAAGCGCCAAAAGGACTATAACTGAAAAGGACACACCCGAAAAGGCAATGGATCTCTCTGAAATCCTGAACAGAATGCGCGCGCATTCTGTTCAGGATTTCAGAGAGATCCATTGCCTTTTCGGGTGTGTCCTTTTCAGT
>JAKLQB010000483.1 GCA_022013615.1 Desulfobacterales bacterium
AATTTTGCAATTTTCTGCACATTTTGAGCAGAATTTTATCGCTAAGGTACTAAAAAACTCATTTTCAGAGGCATGCTCACACATGGAACTTCATTTCACCAAAACCAACGGCCCTGCCGATGAGGCTATAGACCGGTTAATTGAACTTGTGGGGGATATCAATCAGCCGGAAATTGTGCGAGAGATGATCCTGGCTTCGCTAAAGACCGGCCAGGAGAACAATGAAAGGGCCGACCTGAAGCTTATGAATTCCACCTTGAAGGAGATGCGGTTCACTGCCAAAGTGTTCGGCCCCTACCACAAGGTGAGAAAGGTTTCTGTTTTTGGTTCTGCCAGGACCCAATCAGATGAATCCATTTACAAGATGGCATGTCAATTAGGGCAAAAGTTAGCCAAGGCAGGCTACATGGTCATTACGGGAGGGGGGCCTGGCATCATGCAGGCGGTGAATGAAGGGGCTGGCACTGAGCACTCTTTCGGCGTTAGTATACGGCTTCCTTTTGAACAAAAGCCTAATCCCATCCTCGAAGGGCATCCCCGAAACATCATGTATAAATACTTCTTTACCAGAAAAGTGGCCTTTCTGAAGCACTCAGATGCTATTGTGCTTTTTCCCGGGGGGTTTGGTACGCTCGATGAGGGCATGGAAACCCTTACCCTTGTTCAAACCGGTAAGCGCAATCCCCTGCCTCTTATCCTTGTCGATGAGCCTGAGGGCACCTATTGGTTACGGTGGCTCAAATTTTTTGAAAAAGAACTCTTAGCCCAGGGGTACATCAACGCAACGGATTTCAGCCTGTTCGAACGAGTTGAATCAGTGGATGATGCAGTGATGAGGATTGATCGCTTCTACCATCGGTACCATAGCCTGCGATACGTTAGAGAACAACTGGTACTTCGTCTTACCTCCGGTATTGATCCGTTGAAGGTTAATGAACTCAAATCCCGTTTTTCCGACATCCTGATACCCGGTGGGGACCTTTTCCTCTCCGGTCCCCTGCCGGTAGAAGCTGATGAGCCTGAGGTCGCTCATCTTCCAAGGCTCGTTGTTGATTTTGACCGAAAAGATTTAGGCCGCCTGCGAGATCTTATCGACGCAATAAATGCCTGCTGAAGGATGTGGTTTTACTCGTCCTGAAAGAGCTCGGTACTCAGGTATCGCTCGCCCGTACTGGGCAGGATAGCCACAATCTGTTTTCCTGAGTTTTCAGGTCTTTTGGCTATTTCAAGGGCTGCCGAGACCGCGGCCCCGGAGGAAATGCCGCACAAAATCCCTTCATGTCTGGCCAGATCTCTGGCAACTTCAAAGGCCTGGTCATTAGTTACAGTGACGATCTCGTCAATGATCCTGGTATTTAGCACCTCCGGGATGAAACCAGCTCCGATTCCCTGGATCTTGTGGGGGCCAGGATCACCTCCGGAGAGGACAGATGAATCTCTGGGCTCAACCGCCACAGCCTTGAACGAGGGCTTTCGCCCTTTGATCACCTCAGATATCCCTGTGATGGTTCCGCCGGTTCCCACCCCGGCAACCAGGATATCCACGCCCCCGCTGGTGTCCCGCCATATCTCCTCAGCCGTGGTCTTGCGGTGGATCTCAGGATTGGCCGGATTGGTGAATTGATTGGGCATATAGGCGTCAGTGGACTCGGAGAGTATTTTCTGAGCGTTCTTGATGGCCCCTTTCATTCCTTCTTTTCCTGGTGTGAGGACCAGTTCCGCGCCCAGGTGCTTGAGGAGTTTCCTTCTCTCCACGCTCATGGTTTCGGGCATGGTCAGGATAAGTCGATATTTCTTGACTGCACAGACAAAGGCTAAAGCGATACCCGTATTCCCGCTGGTGGGTTCAATGATCACGGTATTTTTACCAATGAGACCCTGTCGTTCCGCCGCCTCGATCATGGCCAGGCCAATACGGTCTTTGACGCTGCCCAGAGGGTTCTTGAATTCCAGTTTGGCCAGAATATCGGCATGGAGCCCCCTGGAAATCCAGTTCAGTCGCACCAGGGGTGTGGACCCTGTTGTTTTTGTGATATCAGGGAAAATTTCGCCCATCTTCTGCCCTCCTCCTTTTATAGGGTTTCGTCATGCTCTTTAAGAGGATTTCCCCTTAAAGATCAATTCGGGTTTCTTCAGAAAGACCTTGGTGTCCGGCGGCACCGAATCGGTGATCCAGACGTTCCCGCCAATCACTGAACGGGCGCCTATCACAGTATCCCCTCCCAATATGGTGGTCCCGGCATAGATGATCACTTCATCTTCTATGGTGGGGTGACGTTTTTTACTTCTGAGTGCCTCCGCCGAATCCCTCGGCAGCGACAAGGCGCCCAGTGTTACCCCCTGATAGAGTCTTACGCGGTTTCCAATCTCTGTCGTCTCACCCACCACCACGCCGGTTCCATGATCTATAAAGAAGCTCTCTCCGATGTGGGCTGCCGGATGGATGTCGATCCCGGTCAGGCTGTGAGCATGTTCCGTCAT
>JAKLQB010000046.1 GCA_022013615.1 Desulfobacterales bacterium
CAAAGGGTACTACAAAAACCCAGAGGCCACTGAGGAAACCCTGAAGGATGGCTGGCTCTATTCCGGTGACGTGGGAGAGCTTGATGAGGACGGATATCTGAAGATCACGGACCGGAAAAAGGACATTATTGTTACTGCCGGCGGCAAGAATATTACCCCGCAATACATCGAAAACAAGTTAAAATTCAGCCCTTATATTAATGACGCTGTGGTGATAGGGGATAAAAGGAAATTTATCAGTTGTCTGATCATGATTGATGAGGACAACGTGGTGAAATATGCCCAGGATAACAAAATCCAATTTTCCACTTACAAGGACCTGACCCAGAGTCCTGAGATCATAAAATTGATCCAGAGTGAAATGGACAACGTGAATGAGACCCTGTCCCGCGTGGAGCAGGTCAAGAAGTTTACCATCCTGCCCAAGAAGCTGTATGAGGAAGACGGGGAGGTTACCCCGACCATGAAGGTCAAGAGAAAGTATGTGAATGAGGCATTCAGTGATTTAATTGAAGCAATGTATAAGAGGAAATAGTTTAACCCGTTGGCCCGTTGAGCCGGTTGAGCCCGTTTATCATCATCTGTTGCTTGTCAAGCTGCAAGTGATGGACCGGCTAAATCGGCCAACCGGCTGACTGGCTAACCGTGCAAAAATCAAAAAGGAGGAAGAAAATGAAAAAAAGAAATTGGATTGTTATGTTGGCTTGTTCCCTGGTGTTGCCTATAGTTGTCATTCCCGTTGCAATGGCAGAAAGGGGCGTTACTGACACGGAGATTCGTATCGGACAGTGGGGACCGCAGACTGGGCCTGCTGCCCTCTGGGGAGCTGTGGCCCGGGGGACTGGCTGCTACTTTGACATGATTAATGCCGAGGGAGGTATCCATGGCCGTAAGATTACATACTTTTTAAGGGATGATGGCTATATGCCCCCCCGGACCAAGGCCATTGCCAAGGAACTTTTAGAAGACAAGGAGGTGTTTGCATTTGCCTCGGGTGTGGGGAGCGCAACGGGTATGGCCGTTAAAAAGTACCTGCATAAAAACAAGGTACCCTGGGTAGGGCCGGCAGCCGGATCCACCCACTGGGGCTACCCCCCGACAAAATATCTCTTTGGTACTTACCCTCTCTATATTGATGAGGCCGCTATCCTCATTGACTACGCCGTGGAAAAGCTGGGTAAAAAGAGAATCGCTTTTTTCTACCAGAACGATGATTACGGCAAAGAGGGACTTGTTGGGGCACAGATGGCCCTTGAAAAAAAGGGCATGAAATTAGTTGCGGAAGTACCTGCAGAGCCCCTGGACACGGACCTCAGTTCTCATTGCATGAAGCTCAAGGCCTCTAATGCAGACTGTGTGCTCATGTGGGTCCTTCCTAAGCATGGAGCCATTATACTCGGAACTGCCGCCAAGATGGGCTTTAAACCCCAGTGGATGACCACAAGCACCCTGAGTGATACACCCATAATGTTTGAGATCAGTAAAGGACTTTTCAAGGATGTGATATTCACATCCTTTGGTGAGCTTCCAGATTCTGACCACCCCCTAATGAAAAAATATAAGAAGGCCCATGAGGAATTTGCGCCTAAGGATCGATGGGGCATCTTCTTTTATGCTGGTATTCTTTTTGTGGAACCCATGGTGGAGGCCCTAAAAAAGTGTGGCAGGGATCTCACCGCAGAGAACTTTGTAAAGGCGATGGAGAGCATTAAGGATTTCCAGGGGATCGGTCCTAAAATGAGCTTTGGCCCAAATAAAAGGCAAGGGGCAAGATCCTCTTTTATTGGTAAATGCGCGGAAGAGGGAAAGGCCGTACGTTTCACTGACTGGATGACCTTGGATGTTAATGTCCAGGAAGCGATCAAGAGGCTCTACAACAGGTAGCAATATTTATGTCTGGCTTGCCCTGTATCTGCCTGCAACTACAGATAGAGACAGGGCGTCAGCCTAACCTTTTGTCCAGGGAGGTATTGAAAATGAACATCATGAGAAGATGGCTATCCAAAGAGGCATTCCTAAGAGGTGGATTGATTACCGTTATTATTATCTTCATGGTTATGGGTTGTGCCACTGCGAAAAAGGAATTCGATCCCAATGTTAAAGAACCTCAGATGATTGTTGAACCCGAGACCATAAGGCTCGGTGTTGCAAAAGTGATGGGCACCCAGTTTGTATTGAGGGGTAGAGGATTTCAGCCGGAAGATTCGGTTTTTATTAAGATATCAGGGGTTAAGACAAAAGATAAGGTCGTTGATATCCCCATTTTTGATGGTGATGTGGATAAAGATGGCCATTTTACAATCACAACCAAACCCGGTTATGATCCGTCCGGCCTCACGTTTAAAATAGGTGTATTATTAAGAGCTAAAACCGGGACGAATAAAAAGGGCGAGACAATGATTGTTGTCACTCAACCGCCGATTCCCGAGGGCGTATATACCCTAAAGGCCGTGAGCATGGAATCGGATAAAACCGCAGAATGTAAGCTCACCATCAAAGGCCCTTCGATATTAGATAGAATGAAAGACTGGATGGGGGGATTGATGGGAAAAATTGAAAAAAAGTAAAAAATCTTTTAATCGGTAATTGCGAGGAGCGAAGCTACGAAGCAATCTCCTGATTCCAAGCTGTTACACCCAAGAAGATTGCTTCGCTACGCCCTCCGGGGCGTAGGTCCCTACGGGCCAGAGGCTCGCAACGACATCAGGAGAGGCTTTTTGCGAATCCATCAAATGTCCTTTCCAAAACATCTTCGCTTTCATAGCCTTTCCAATAATCTATGGGGCAGATTATCAAAGGCGCCGTTGGACATGATCAGAATAACATCACCTGCCTGAGCTTTATTCACCAGTGCCTCTATCAACTGGTTTGTGTCCGGAAAGTAGAATGCTTCAAGACCCTTCTTCTTGAGATCCTTTACTAAGCGTTGAGAGGAGAATCGTTCAGACGGTGGAATGTTTTGCATCAAAGGCGGCTCAGGGATCATGATAAGATCTGCCTTTTCAAATGACCCGGTGTATTGCACCTGAAAGATGTTTCGTCTGCTTGAATTGGATCTTGGTTCGAAGACAGCGATTAAGCGGCGGTCCCTGTGCTTTTCCTTAACTGCTTCCACGGTCTCTTTGACTGCGGTGGGATGATGGGCAAAATCATCCACGATCAGAATTCCCTGCTTTTCACCTATAATCTCCTGCCTCCGCCTGACTCCTTTAAAACTTTTTACTGCTTCAGAAAGTGCAGGGGAGGGGACCTTTAAAAAGTCGGCCAAAACAACGGCGGATAAGAGGTTGGAAATATTATGACGCCCGTACAGGGGCGTGGAAAGTGAGACATATTTTTTTCCTGCCTTAAGGATTGTCAGGCGTGTAGCGTCTTCCTGAACCGCGATATCAACTGCCCTCCATAAACCGTTTTTGGAAAGGCCGTAA
This sequence comes from Desulfobacterales bacterium, assembly GCA_022013615.1. Next base: position 3,429 of record JAKLQB010000046.1, read on the forward strand.
GTGACCACGGGACATTTTGCCCGTTTGGTTTCTGCTGTTATAGTCGAATCATCACCGTTTGCAATGAGCAGTCCTCCGGGCGGCATGATGTCAATGAGTTTTCGGAAGCTCTCTATCACATGGTTGAGATCACGATAGATGTCTGCATGGTCAAATTCTATGCTGGTGAGAATTGTAACCCACGGGTTGTAGTGCAAAAATTTTGGTCCTTTATCGAAAAAGGCCGTATCGTATTCATCGCCCTCTATGACAAAGCAGGTGCCCTTTGCCAGCTTGAAATTTGTCTGGAAATTCTGCGGGATTCCACCGATCATAAAACACGGGTTCATACCGGCCTTTTCCAGAATCCATGCCACCAGCGCAGACGTGATTGTCTTGCCGTGTGTTCCGCTGATTACAATGGAGCTCTTCTCCTTCATTGCGAAGCGCCTGAGTGCCTGGGGGAAGGAAAGGTAGGGAAGCCTGAGATTGGCAAGTTCTACTGCCTCAGGGTTTTGTCTTGTGATGACGTTCCCGACAATCACCAGATCGGGCTCAGGATGAAGGTTATCTGGCCTGTAACCCTCAAGGACTGGAATTGATAAGGCTTTCAGAAAATGGCTCATGGGTGGGTAAATATTTTGGTCTGAACCCGACACCACGAACTTCTTTTGTTTCAGCATACCCGCCAGAGAGGCCATACCGGTCCCACAAATACCCAACAAGTGGATGTGGCGTAAATTCTCGGGGACCCGGTTGAGTGCCGGTGAAAGTCTTATTTCATTCTCCTGTTTTGGGGCTTGAATCAAGATAAAATGATCTCCTAAC
>JAKLQB010000484.1 GCA_022013615.1 Desulfobacterales bacterium
AAGATAAGCAAGAATGTAGGTTTGACCCCGTTGCTTCATACATTTTTTTATATCTTTCCAAGAGGTAAACTTGCTGCGGCACCGTCTGTTCGACGAATGAATTCTCTTCTTGTGATTTTTTGTGGCATTTTATTTTCCCTACTTGGACAAATGATTTAAAATCTATGCGTGATTTGATGAGGAATATGAGTCTTCTCTCCATCTAATACCGTAGTTAGCGTTGCGGCCTCTTCCTTCATTTTGAAGCAAAATTCGTTTTTCTACCAGGTCAGAGATCTCCCGAAAGGCGGTTGCTCGGCTGACTCGTGTCATTGAAACATACTTTCCGGTAGTCAACCCGCCCTCAAAACCGTCACGTCCTGCATCCAGAAGACGATTAATCACTTTTCGCTGGCGGTCATTTAAAGTTGTCTGTCCGTGTTGCTGCCAGAATTCAGCCTTTGACAGCACTTTTGAAATCAGGGTTTGAGAGTCCTCAACGGCTTGTTGGAAACATCCCAGGAACCACTTCAGCCACTGTGTAATTTCTCTATTCCCTTTTTGACAGCGCTCCAGGACATCATAATAATCATTTCTTTCTGTCATGATTCGAGAAGAGAGGCTGTAAAATCTTGTAGACAACCTTTCGTCCTGTGCCAGAGCCATATCTGTCAAAGCTCTGGCAATACGACCGTTACCGTCTTCAAACGGATGGATAGTGATAAATCGAAAATGAGCGATACCGGCCCGCAGCAGACCGTCCATTTTGACTGATCCCTTTTCCCACCAGGAGATAAACTTTCGTATTTCCGTATCAATCATGTTTGACGGCGGCGCTTCAAAATAAATTCTTTCACGGCCGATGGGGCCGGATACAACCTGCATCGGTTCGGAACCCCTCCATTTGCCGGCACGAATTCGCCGCAAGCCTGAAAACCCTGTTGGAAATAAAGCGGCCTGCCACGATTTTAACCTTTTAGCAGTAAGCGGCTTTTTATAATACATGGTCGCATCCATGAGAACATCCACTAATCCGTCAACATGGAGGCCGGCAGCGGGTAAGCCGGCGATAGGTAAGCCAAGTCTCTTAGACACCGAAGACCTGACCGAATCCCGATCCAGAGTTTCGCCCTCAATAGCGGCAGTCTGGACGGTTTCCTCGGTCAGAATCTCGGCCTGCGCCTCACGGCTCAGTTTCATCCCTAATGCATTGACTTTACTTAATAATTTTCCCTGGCTAAAACGCGCTTTGCTCACAGCATCAAGCAGTTGATCGCTTTGCCATGTAAAATTAGACCAATCAGCGTGTTGCCATATATAATGCATATACTTCCCTAATCGCTTCAATAATTGAAACAATTATAAAAGATATTCGCTTCATTGGCAAGTAAAGATTTGAGTAAGCGTTCACAGGTTCAGCGCCGCCTCTGGCCACCGAAGTTGCCAGTTTGATCAAAAAAGTGACGCTGGCCTTGCCGAGTCACATACGAGGGGTTTCCCGCTTTCGGCGGGATTCAAAGGTTCCATTCCCGTCCCAGGACTGTATTTGAGATGTGTATTGGCGTGAGATGCGGCGAGATTATCCACATTTGGTGAAGCCGCAGAAGTGGCAGGTCATGCCGCCCTCTTCAAAGCTTATGGTGTGTCCGCGTTCGGGACAGGTTTCTCCAAAAAGGCTGTTTTCATATTTCCAGTGTGCTTATGAGGAACTGACTTTATTGGTCCTATGTTTTATTAATATGGCCCAATAAATTTTTCGCCGTTGAAGTGAATTAGATGGTCAGGAATCTCGCACAACCAGACTTCCGTTTCCCATGCAATTTCGGCGATGTGTCTTTTGAATTCCTGAAAGTTTGGAAATGCGGTTACATAGACGCGTCCCGCAGGGCATCTTGAAAGCATCTGCTCAAGCTCATATTGCCGCTTCGGGGATACAGGTCCATGAGATGTTACCGCTTCAATCAAAAAAAGCCAGTTCTTTTTCTTATCGTAAAGCATGACATCCGGCATCTTGTCGTGTTCAGTAACCGGGATATTAAGGCTTTCCATTAGCTTTTCATCTAAGTGGAGGGTCTTTCTGGCTGTATCACCAAGGTACACAAGTTTTGATCCGGGAGCGAATCTGGGAGCGAATTGTTCAACGATGGCTGCCTGTAGTTCATTGTGCTTACCAGGAGACAAGGAAAGTCTTTTCCCTGAAGAAAGCCTGACCGGCACCATCTTGGACTTTCTTTTCTTGCGATATACCTCCCATAAGGTTTTGCGACCCCAAACCACTCTCTTAAGATTTCCTTTCCACGCACGGCCACCATACCCACGGATAAGGTCTATGATCTCATTTGTTAGGGCGTAATGGGTTCTCGGGCTGTTGGTTGGCAAAGACGGGTTGTCAGGATTTTTGTCAACTATTCTGGCTTGCTCGAACTGGTGTATTACCTGGCGGCGTACTGTCTCCCTCGTGTTCTCTGCATAATCTCTTCCATAAGTTTTTTTGGCAAAAATGAGAATATCATGAATCCTTAGCCTGACTGGTTTGGCCTTTTTCCATGAGTCCTTCTCCCTCAGGTTAGTCAATGCCAAAAAAGTGAGTGCGGACATTTCATTTTGTTGGGCCGGTGGAAGTCCAAGTGCCTTTAGTATTTCTTGTGCTTCCTCAATTTTACCCACCTGATATTCCTCCCGCCCTTCTCAATATCTGATTGCCGTTGCTTATTGTGCTCCAGACCAGTGTATCAATTTCTGCCAATGTGGGAATGTGAGCAAGGGCCTTAACACCATCTCCTACCTCCTCAATAACTTCAAGGGAGGGTAAAGGCATAGCTCTAATTTCCGTAGCACTCACCTGGGTGTTTCCGTTTGAAATTCGAAAATACCTGTCCAACAATGAACTGTTCAAAAACGTTGACAGACCCAATGCCAGTTTTTTGCTCAGCTTACCTTTGGGCCTGTAGATATAATTCACATGGTTTTCCAATCCTATTAGGTCTGAGCCAATCTTCCCTTTTGTTATAGGCGCTGCGGTCAACCTCCTTTGCTGTTCTTTTGCACTAAACCTTCGTAAGAGGACAAGGGTTTGATCTTCCAGGATGAGTCGTCTTCTGAATGCCTCTTTATTTGCCTTTATGAATTGAGGCTTTTCCTTCCCGTTTTTCATGCTGAAACAAGGCCACTCAACCTTCATGGAATGAACATTCTGCATCCAGATGAGCGGCACAAATCCTTTGCTCCAGTGTTTTGTTCCGGAAATAAGATCCTCTGCCCTGAAGGGAACAACCGGCCCTGTTGATATCTGTAATCCATATTTATGGAGACTTCCCTCCCATTGCTCAACAATATCAATGACTTCAATATCAAGCTTGCTTACAGGAAGCCGGAGTATTCTGCCCTTGCCTGCTGAGTAAAGGGCCTGAGATGTGGGAAGTCTATGGCCAACGGGATTGTCCAAATCATCAACGCCCTTGCTCACCGAGATATTTATAATTGCACTATTGCCGGCTTTTCTGGCTTTAAGAATGATATTTTCTTGAAGGACCTCATCTTTCCGAAATGCATCCTTACGGGATTCAAAAAGATGAACCCTTTCCGGTGACACCATGTCGAAGAAGCGCTGTCGAAAGAGCCGGAAATAAGGGCCGGAGGCGTAGCTGCGGGGGGTAATCATAACCATAAGCCCCTTATCCTTCAGTAATTCGGCTGCCACACCCATGAAGAGCGCGTATATGTTTGGTTGGCCACAAACGAACCGGGAAGCAGTCACGGCTCTCGGGTCGTTTTTCCCAATTTTAAAGTACGGTGGGTTTCCAATAGCCAGGTCATAGGGAACAATTTCTTTTGCCCATAAATCCTGACGAAGGCTCAGGATAAAGTCCTCTTCTATTATTCTAAAAGACAATTGAATATGTTGCTGTGCCAACCACTTTTTGGCCATGTGTAAGGATTCCCTCACCAGTTCAGCAAGTAAGGGATCGATTTCATATGCGTCTATTTCTATTGTTTTGACGACCTTATTTTTTACAGCAGCTTCGCAAACAGCACATGAGAGGATTCCTGTACCTGCACCTGCATCCAGAACTCTCAAACTCTTTCTATTGTACTCGGCAAGGCTTGCCATAAACCTGGCAACTGACAAAGGAGTGAAAAACTGCCCCAGCGCCTTCCGGTTTTTGATGGAAGACTCGCTGATAAACGAGGCAGCCTGACTTTCGCTGAATTCGGCGGGACATAACTTAGTGGAAAGCATAATTAAATTCCTTAATAATACATTAGCCTTTTGCCCTCAGAATTGCAAGATAGAACAGGTTTTTTGCTATCAATAATAAAGCTCTGTTTCGGCTGTACAATCGTGTTGACAAATGGGGTCAGGCATAATCAGCTTCTATTGTCAGAATTGCCCTGCTTTGTGGTACTCCAACAAAAATTTACCAGTCCTCTTCCGTGATTTAAACCTTATCTGATCACTCACTCCAAAAGTCCTGTTCATTTAGTCTTAAAGTCTGGAAAAGTTCCTGACGATATTATAAGAATGATGTTAACGACTCAGGTTCAGGGGTTCACGGTTCAGGCGTTCAGGGTATTCGCTCGCCTTCCCACGCTTAAAGTCCGGAGCCTTCGACTTGATCTTGAAAAAATGTCTCATTCTCAGACAGGCTCCAGGGGTGATTTTCCAATTGGGACATCAATTTGGTCTGGACAATGATAGTTGAATATGGAGGTTTTATCAGGTGAACCCATCCTGCCAATACAGTAACAACGCAATTATAGTCAGCGACTTACATATAGGGTCTCGATACTTTTTGTATCAAGAATGCGGGCGCTTTCTCGCTAATATTCCTGAAGATTATGAACTTATCCTAAACGGGGATGTAATCGACAATCCCTATTCGGAACTAAAGTTACCGCACCAGCGGATCTTAGATATTATTGCGCGGATCTCCCACCGCCAGAGAGTCGTTTGGGTCAGAGGTAATCATGACAATGGCTATATTCCGCAAGGGTTTGAGAAAGTAGAATTCAAGCGTTTTCACACCATAGGACACAGGTTGCTAATAACGCACGGGTATGATTTCGATGATGTCATGCCAAGGAGTCAAGCATTCATAAAGGCCTTCAAGCTGATGCACGATTTGCGGGTTAAGCTGGGAGCCAAACCCGTGCATGTTGCCCATTATGCCAAGAAATGGGAGTTCTTTTACAAGGTTCTGTGTAAGAATGTAATGACAAATGCGGTGAACTGCGCTTTAGAAAATGGATATGAAGCAGCCACCTGTGGCCATACTCACTATCCAGAGGACACGGTTTTCAATGGTATCAGATATGTAAATACTGGAGCCTGGACAGAAACTCCAACATTCTACCTGCTAATCACCCCTGATGAAATAGCCCTTAAAAAAACAGATGATTCATTCGGATTCCGAAAAGCGAAATCCTCGACCCAAAGCCACGTTATATCTCAGAAGCTCTAACCCTAACCCGGATACCAAATACCCAGGGCTAAGTCAAAGTTGCATCTAATATAATGATTTTAATATGAAATACCTTTAGTTTCAAAATCCCCCCTAACCCCCCTTTTCAAAGGGGGGA
>JAKLQB010000485.1 GCA_022013615.1 Desulfobacterales bacterium
GAAAGCCACTGGTTGTGTTTTACCGAACCCCGATTGTCCGTGTGCCCTTGTATCTCCAGTTTCAGTTGTGGATTCTTCTCTAGGTATAGAGACCACCTCGTCGAGCGCAGGATACACCTGAGAATTGATAGCCCTCTGTCCCCGGCTGAATAACACTCCTTTGAGCACCCAGCATCCTACTAAATTAACAGTGGCTCCTCCAGGCGTGCGAGGGCATTTATCCTCATCATCGATCACACCATCATGGTCCGAATCCTTAAGAACGCTCCTTTCATTCAGTATGACCTCTAGTCTTTCCAAATTTGTTTTGGCTACATCGAGGTACGGTTTCCCCCCCGAGCCTTTTTCGTTTCCCCGGAAAGCATTTTGGTCCGGATTCAGATCGATTACGCTTAGGTACATCTGACGTGCTTTCTCCAGTCTACCCGTGTTCCGGTAAACATCTCCCAGATAGAGTAAAGTATATGGATTGGTTGGGTTAAGATCCAATGCCGCCAGCAAGTTTGCTTCAGCTTGCCAGTAATTGCCTTTTGAGAGTTCCGTGAGTCCTTGATTGACCAAATAAGCATCTTGAGATACCTGGGGTGATCGGACACAGCCCAATAAAACGAATAAAACTGTGGCCACTGGAACGATTCGGATGCTTCTCAAAGCATTAGTCCTCCACATGGTTAGTAACAATGTTGGGACAATAGGCTCTTAAAAGAACAGAAAACGTCCTGTCAGGCGCTATACTGGCACATATTAAGGATCTTCTCCATCGAAAGTTGTCTTCGCTGGGGGTTAATTGGTGGGGGTTCAGCTCTGGCTAATAGCATTAATTAAAACCAACGGTGAGTCAAGAAAATTCAGCTATAAGAATCGCTTCAGAATCAACAACTTCGGGCAAAAGAAAAGGAAGGAATTGCTCACAGACTTGTTGGCAGGATGATCAAGGCAGGTATGTTAAGGTTGCCGACCACTGATGCCTGAATGCTTTCAGCTGTTATTGGATTAACCGAACTCTTCTTCGCAGACCGATTCCATCCAGTTCTCTATCTGATCGCGATAATCATCCGGCCCGGTTTCCATCCCGCATACCATGCAGGCGACCTTTGCATTAGCTCACCGGCCGTGCAGCTCGGCATGTCCGCCACAGAATATGCAGGTTAAATTGAGCATGGGGACCTTCAACCTTTCACGGAATCATTTGAAAATTAAAACCTTACGGGCAGTATTTTAACACGTTATTTAGATATCACAGATGAGTACCCTGGCACAAGTTCCGCCTCCCCTCTTCAGTATGGGCAATTCAAAGAATCGCATAATTTCATAGAAGTGCCGCTATTGCCAATATGGATATATGGGACAGGGGCACCTGTGCATGATTTTCTCGGCATGTCTTCCGTTTACCACGCTCAAATGCTTTTTTTAACTTATTATCTTATGTATGTCCAATATTCCAATTCATGTGTCATCTATGGGTCATTTACCCCGTGAAATGTTTACCAAGTGAAATGCAAGGCCTATTTCACAACGGCGAAGCCTATTTCACTGGGGTATGCCACACGTAACCGCGTATTTTAATGACTATTTGCCCTTGGCATCTTATTATCGTTTCCTTAAAACGCCTATTTTGGTAGCAAAAATGATGGTTTAAGCACTAAAAACAAGCCAAAATACAACCATATCATAAACATATCAATTGGTTACCTTGGTCCCCCTCAGAAACCTCAGAATTAATACCGCCCCCTGTACTGCGACTCCTTTCCTCCGTCGCCCGTCTTCCGTCCTCTATCCTCTGTCTTAATCCCTCTGTCGTCCGTCTTCTTTCGTTGGTCATCCGGGTTCCATCCTCTGCCGGAATCTTTTTCACGAGAATCGCGCCTGTCGTAGACATCTCTTCTTTGCAATGGC
>JAKLQB010000486.1 GCA_022013615.1 Desulfobacterales bacterium
CGAAAGACATGCCCCGGATTCTGCAACGGCAAAACAGATTGCAGAGGAATACCAGAAAAAGAGTATATATGTGTTCATGGCGGCAAACCAGCATGGGACTACCTTTACGGAGCAGTTGATACAGGAAGCCGTACAGATTGGCTGGAACACCCGCCTGGTATCCTTTGGACCGGATATCTCTGCTGCAGTGTTTGCCTTGGGTTTTGCCAATCGCGCTGGCATGTCTTTCGGTGGTATCCAGCCAGGTGATTACAAGAAGATGCTGGCGTACCAGAAAGACCGTATCTTTGCCTTTGTAAATGCCCTGGGTGACGTGAATGCCGAATGGGCGGCCAACGCGGCAGGTGCTATTAACTGGGGCTTTCCGACCATTGCGGATACGGATATTCCAGAGATATTGCCCACCGGCATCTGTACCTATGAGCATATTGTATCCAATGTGCCACATGATGAAATCACCCAGAAATCCATCGTGGTCCGGGGTCTCAAGGTGACTATTAGCGAGATAGATATTCCACTTTCCTATGGCCCGGCATTTGAAGGAGAGCGGGTCCGCAAGGACGATCTCTTCCTCGAAATGGGCGGTAGCAAGACCCAGTGCACTGAGCTGTGCAAGATGGCCGAGATGAATGAAATAGATGATGGCAAGGTGGAGGTTGTTGGTAAGGACGTGAAGGATATCAAGAAGGGTGACACCCTGCCACTGGGCATCTATGTCCAGGTGGCCGGCCGCGAGATGCAGCTTGACTTTGAGCCGATCCTGGAAAGGCAGATCCACCATCTGATCAACTATGCCCAGTACATTATGCACATCGGGCAGAGAGATATCTCGTGGATCAGGGTGAGCGAAAATGCTGTTGACAAGGGCTTTACGCTCAAGGATATTGGCACTATTCTGCACGCCAAGCTCCACCAGGACTTCGGGAGCATCCTTGATAAGGTGCAGGTAACCCTGTATACCAATAAAAAAGACGTGGATGACCTGACAAAAAGGGCGAGGAAAGAATACAAGGTGAGGGATGAGCGTGTTGAAAATATGACCGATGAGACTACGGATACATTTTACTCATGTACACTCTGCCAGTCCTTTGCCCCGAGCCATGTATGTGTGGTAAGTCCAGAACGGACGGGCCTTTGCGGGGCCTACAACTGGATGGACTGTAAGGCCTCTTTCCAAATCAACCCAACAGGTCCTAACCAGCCCGTGGAAAAGGGAGAGGTACTTAATCCAGTTTTGGGACAGTTTAAGGGTGTCAATGAATTTCTATATAAGGCATCCAGGCAGACCATAGACCACTATAATTTTTATAGTATTGTATATGATCCCATGACTACGTGCGGTTGCTGCGAGGCCATTGCGGCGGTTCTGCCCGGATGTAACGGCATTATGACGGTCCACAGGGATTACAGCGGTATGACGCCATGCGGCATGAAGTTCTCGACTCTGGCAGGTACGGCTGGTGGTGGAATTTCCAGTCCCGGTTTCGTGGGTCATGGCAAGTTTAACATAACCCAACGCAAGTTTTTGTTGGGTGACGGCGGGCTCCTTCGCATGGTGTGGATGCCCAAGTCCTTGAAAGAAGAGATCAAGGAGCGAATAGACAAGCGGGCAGAAGAAATGGGTGTACCGGATCTGTATGATAAAATAGCCGATGAGACCGTGGGTACAGACGAGGAATCGGTTATGGCCTTTCTCAAAGAAAAGGACCATCCTGCCCTGAAAATGGATCCTATAGTGGGGTAAAAAAACAAATGGAGTAATGGAGTAATGGAGTGTTGGAGTTATGGGTTAAGAGGAATAAAAATAATATTTTCCTCTTTTATCCAATACTCCAGTACGCCAACAATCCATCACCCCATTTTGATGGCATAAATAAAATGCCATAAAAAGCATTTTTTCAATGATTTATAAAATTTCGAAACGTAGAATTAGGAGTGTATCATGGGATTAACTGGAATTCAGATTTTTAAGATGTTGCCCAAGACGAACTGCGGGGAGTGCGGTGTTCCCACATGCCTGGCCTTTGCCATGAATCTGGCCTCGGGGAAGGCGGAACTTGATGCCTGCCCCTATGTGTCTGACGAGGCCAGGGAGGCCTTGGCTGAGGCCTCTGCACCGCCTATCCGGCCGGTTGCAATCGGGGCCGGTGTGAGGGCCTTTAAGGTGGGCGGCGAAACTGTAATGTTCAGGCATGAAAAAACATTTTATAACCCTACAGGTTTGGGCGCAATGATCTCTTCGGACATCGATTCAGGTGCCCTGGACAAGAAGCTGAAGGAGTGGAATGCCCTTCAGTATGAACGAGTGGGCCTCAATCTGAGGCCTGAGTTAGTGGCCTTGAAAGATGTCAATGGCGACAGCGGGGCCTTTGCCGCTCTGGCAAAAAAGATTGCTGAGGAGAGTGAATTCGGCCTGGTTTTGATGAGTGATAAAGTAGCGGTATTAAAGGGGGCAGCCGAGGTCTGTGCCTTCAAAAAGCCAGTTCTTTATGCTGCTACGACGGACAATGCAGAAGAAATGGGCAATCTTTCCAAAGAGACGGGACTGCCCCTGGCCGTGAAAGCGGATAATATAGATGACCTTATTGCGCTCAGTGATAAACTGACGGGCATGGGTCTGAAAGACCTTGTGCTTGATTCGGGATCTCGAGAGATAAAACAGGTTTTTGAGGACCAGGTGGCCATACGAAGGGCCGCGCTTAAGGCGGGAAATAAGGCTCTGGGTTTTCCGACGATAACTTTTCCCTGTGAAATGGCAGAAAATTTAGATATGGAGACGGTTATCGCCGCTCTGCTGATTGCCAAGTATGCAGGTGTTGTAGTGCTCTCGGATTTCAAAGGAGAGAGCGTCTTCCCACTGTTGCTGGAAAGGTTGAATATATTTACTGATCCACAGCGGCCTATGACTGTGACAGAAGGCATTTATGAGATTGGTACACCGGATGAAAATTCTCCGGTGCTGGTAACCACCAATTTCTCCCTGACCTACTTCATTGTGAGCGGTGAAATAGAAGGAAGCAGGGTGCCGAGCTGGCTCCTGATTATGGACACCGAAGGCCTTTCTGTCATGACTGCCTGGGCTGCAGGAAAGTTTTCAGGAGATGTAGTGGGCATGTTTGTGAAAAAGTGTGGTATTGCTGATAAAGTTGCCCATAAAAAGATTATTATCCCTGGTTATGCTGCGTCCATCAGCGGTGAGATGGAGGAGGAGTTGGGGGACTGGGAGATTATGATCGGCCCAAGGGATGCGTCGCTGCTCCCTAAATTTCTAAAGGACATGGCATAGGCTTTATTCTCATTATTACTCTTTCCCTTGCGTGAGAATGTAAGAGCAATTCCAAATAACTAAATTATTAAAAGGGAGTGTGCCCATGTTATTAATTGGAGAAAGCTTGAATGTAATAAGTACTGTGATTGGAAAGGCATATAAGGAAAAGGATCCGGGTCCCATTGCCGAGGAGGCCAAGCGGCAGAAGGAAGCGGGAATGGACTGGATCGATATCAATCTGGGCCCTGCAAGGAAAGGTGGGCCTGAATTGATGGAGTTTGTGGTAAAGACCGTCCAGGAAGCAATCGGCGATACCCCGCCCCTTTGCCTTGATACATCCAATATTGAGGCCATGGAAGCGGGCCTGGCAGTCCATCAGGGAAAGGCCATTATCAACTCGATTATGGTCAGGCCGGAGCGATATGAAAAGATGATACCTCTTGCCGTCAAATACAAGGCCGCAATGGTGGCATTGATGTGGGGGCCGGAAGGTCTCCCAAGAGATGAAAACGAAAGGGCTGCCCTGGCCGTTGAGCTTCTTTATGCTGCCAATGAGGCAGGAGTTCCCAATGAGGATATGTTTGTTGACGGGATTGTCACTCCGGTGAACATCCAGCAGCCACAGCTTATGAGCCTGATGGCCTTTCAGGAGATGCTGCAGGATATTGCACCAGGTGTAAAATCCACGTGTGGGCTTTCGAATATTTCCAACGGCCCCCCGGACAATCTTCGGCCAATCCTGAACCAGACCTATATGGTGATGCTGGAGAGGGCGGGCATGTATTCCTGTATTGCGGACGCGTATGATGATGGATTAATTGCTCTTGCCCGCGGGAAAAGGCCTGATATTGTGGAGCTGATCCATAAGGTGATGGATAATGAGGCAGTAGATGAAAAGTCGCTCCCCGAAGAAGCCAATGATGGTTGGACGTTGTCTGACTATGTGAAGACAACCAGGGTTATTTTGGGGAAATCCCTGTACTCGGATTCCTGGCTCAAGTTATAAAATTTTGGAGTGATTGATAAACGTTTGCTACTATATGGGGCCTCCCCGCGGCACTAAGTATAGTGTTGTGGGGAGGTTCTTCTGTTTAAAAGCGAGAGACATGAACCGGATGAATATTGTATGGAGTCCTTGAAAATTCCTTTTTTGTGGTTATCTTGTGCTGGATTTGTTGATGGCTGTTTGTACTGATATTGTAACATTTTCTTCGAATGGCGCAGCACATGACACCGGATCAAGGGGTGGAAAATTGATATGAACGAAGCAAATACCGCTGCCGCTACCCCTGGAGACTTGGAGAGGGCTGCGCAGGACAAGATGATTGAGGATAACCTGGAAATCAATAAGGTATATGAAGAGATCGTAAACAGGATTGTCAATGGTTGAATTATTCTCACTAATTTGTAGAAGTTTGGATACATTTATTTAATGGAGGAATTTAGTATGGAAGAAGGAAGAATTGCTATCCCGTCAATGGGGCCCGGTGGTCTTGATGGCGAAAGATCGGGCCATTTTGGCCATTGTGATGTGTTCACCATGGTGGATGTTGAAAATGGAGAGATCAAAGATGTATCAACTGTTCAGAATCAGAGCCATGTTCAGGGGGGCTGCATGGTACCGGTGAATCTTTTGGCGGACCATAATGTGAATGCCCTTATTGTTGGGGGTATCGGCATGCGCCCCTTAATGGGTTTCAAGCAGGTTGGTATTGATGTCTATTATGACGCGGAAAGACCGCAGATACGACCGGTTGTGGAGGATCTGATTGCCGGCAAATTGCCTGCTATCGGGGACGACCAGGTTTGTGGCGGTGGTGGTGGGGCTGTACAATAAGACCGGAGTTCGTGTTGAGTATATGAAGGGGGCTGTTTAGATGAACGAGAAGCAAACGCATGATGATGTGTACAAAATGCTTTCCCAATCGGGCTATTCCGATAAGGCGATTCAATATTTTCAGGCGAAAGAAAATATCGGGGTTATTGAAAACGCGGATCAGATTACGGATGTCACGGGTCCCTGTGGAGATACCATAAAGATCTCCATGAATGTCGAGGGTGAAAGAATAAATGATGCAAAAATACAGGTTCTTGGCTGTCCCGGTGCTGTTGCGTCTGCCTGTGCTGTGGTGAATCTTGCAAAGGGAAAAACGCTGGAAGAGGCGAGCCAGATAGACCTGGCTGCACTTTATAAAGAACTTGAGAAGCTGCCTGATCAAAAAGTCCATTGCGCCCGCCTGGCGTTGAAAACCCTTCAGAAGGCCCTGGACGAATATGCGGGGAAAGATCGAGATAGGGCGGCAAATGAGCATCAGGGGAGGCATTGATGAAAATAGCCGTTACGTCAACTGGTACGGATCTGGAATCAGCCGTTGATCCTCGATTTGGAAGGGCAGCGTATATCCTTATCGTTGATTCAGAAACTCTTGCCGTTGAGGCGCTGGATAACAAAGAGAATGTGAATGCTCTTAAAGGGGCAGGAATTCAGGCGGCCAGGATGGTGAGCGATAAAGGGGCGCATGTGCTGCTCACGGGATTTTGCGGTCCTAATGCCTTTAAGGCCCTCAAGGCCGTAAATATAAGCGTAGCCAACGATGCGAGCGGTTCGGTAAAAGATGCCGTAAAGGCCTATCTTGACGGAAAACTACCTCTGGCGAATGAAGCAAATGCTGAAACGCAATGGTAAGTAGCAATATTCCATGCTAACTTACTATGAGGTCTCTATAAAAAATTAAAAGCTTTTTCGTCTGCCTTGGTAATACCTTTTAAGGCTATCGAGCTTGTTGATGTATTCACTTTGGAAGTGAAAGTGAGGATGGAGGAGAATCTCTTCCCGTATGGGCTCGATGTATGGCAGGATATCTATCCCATAGCTGTTTTCTCCCTTTTTGTCCGCCTCATTGATAATCAAAAGGCAATAGTAACTGACAAGCAGCCTGATATCTGAGGATCGGCGGAACAAACAAGCCCTTCCACCGGTTGTATTTATGAAAAAGCCTGCATATTTATAAAGCATCTCCATGGAAGGCCTCATGCCTTCAGGGTCAGGACAACGGTTCCCCTGGCCAACCCATCTGTAAAACATTTCCAAATTGAACTCTAAGGTTTCCTTCTCTTTAGTAATTATCTGCCTGATAAGTCGGAGGTCTTTACGATCAAGGATGCGATAAAAGTGATACACGTTTTGGATGATAATTGTAGGGTCCGTGCCCTCTCCAGCCGGGACAGGAGGCCTTGCTGCCAGGCGGTTGAGTATTTTTTTAAAGCGCATATAAGTGTCTATTATTGAACCCGGATCTCGCACATATTCTTTTTGATCGAGATAACGGAAAAATTCCGTAATATTTTTCTCTACTTGGGCGCAGAGGTCTTCTTTGGGGGAAGATTTTTGGGCAGGTGCTTCTTC
>JAKLQB010000487.1 GCA_022013615.1 Desulfobacterales bacterium
AAAATCTGAGAGATATATTATGGGCATCCACGAGTCTGCAGTGGTGAGTTCTAAAGCTGAAATTGGTCCTGGCGTCGAGATCGGCCCTTACAGTATCATAGGAGATAATGTGACCATAGGGCGTGATACTGTCATTGGTGCTCATGTGGTAATTGAGGGGCATACCCAAATCGGAGAGCGAAACAAAATATCTCCCTTTGCATCCATAGGGGGCCCTCCCCAGGATATAGGCTACCGGGGAGAAGACACCCGTGTGAAAATCGGAAATGATAATGTAATCAGGGAGTATGTAACTATTAACCGGGCAACTACCAAACAGGATAGGAAGACGATTATCGGTGATCATAACTACATAATGGCGTACGCACATATTGCCCATGACTGCATTTTAGGCAACAGGATCATCATGTCGAATGTGGCCACCCTCGGTGGGCACATCACAATCGGAGATCATGCGGTTTTGGGTGGACTTGTTGCGGTGCATCAATTCGTCCGAATAGGATCCTACGCATTCCTCGGTGGTAAATCGGCAGTTGCAAAGGATATCCCTCCGTTTATGTTGACGGCTGGTCCTACAGCCAAGTTGTATGGTATCAATCGGAAAGGACTGAGTCGAATGGGATTCCCACAGGAGACCATTGACGGTTTAAAAAAGGCCTACAGAATTATATGGCGGGAAAACAAAAGGCAGGGCAAAGCCATAGAGCAGGTCAGAAACGAGGTAAAGTCCTCCCCTGAACTTGAACTCCTCCTGGATTTTTTTAAAGGTTCGAAAAGAGGAATCCTTAGGTGATTGACAATTGACTATTGTCTATTGACTATTAAAAATACTGTAGGCGTTCTCAAAATGCAATTTGGAAATGCATGAGAATAGAACGATTTGATGATATTGAGGCATGGCAATTGGCCCGTGAGCTAACCGGCAAGGTCTATGGCTTGACAAAGAGGACCAGGTTTACTCAAGACTTCATCCCGCCATACCTCTGGCGGCCTAACCTGCGAGCAAGGTCAACGAAAGAAAAGCAACCTTGAACCTGTGAACCTGTGAACCTGTGAACCTGTGAACGCTTACAATAATCAATAGTCAATAGACAATAGTCAATCAAAAACCGTGTCTGAAAAAAGAAAAATATTAGGTCTGATCGCGGGCGGTGGGCAGTTCCCGCTGATGGTCGCGGAGGCCGCAAGGAAAAGCGGTTTTCATGTTGTGGCTGTGGCCGTTAGTGGAGAAACAGAGCCCTCATTGTCAGATAAGGTCGAGGAGATCGTCTGGATAAAACTGGGGCAACTGGGTCATTTGATCAAGGCCTTTAAAAAAAATGGAGTTCAAAAGGCCCTGATGGCGGGTACCATTACCAAGAAGCGAATGTTTGAAAATATCAGGCCCGATTTAAAAGGGCTTGCAGTTATGTCCAGACTGGCAATTTTTCATGATGATAATATTCTGAGATCTCTGGCCAATGAGTTGACAGAGGAAGGAATCGAAATAGTCAGCTCCACGACGCACCTCCCGGAATTGATTGCCCCACCAGGATGTCTGACCAGAAGAAGGCCCAGCAAGTCTGAGAAAGAAGATATTTATTTTGGCTGGGAGGTGGCAAAAGAACTGGGCCGTTTGGATATTGGGCAGAGTGTGGTGGTAAGAAGCAAGACAGTTCTGGCCCTGGAGGCAATTGATGGCACAGATGAGACAATCCTTAGGGGCGGAAGACTGGCAAAAAAAAACGCAGTTGTGGTAAAGGTGAGCAAACCTGACCAGGATCTCTGCTTTGACGTGCCTTCAGTTGGACTTGAAACCGTCAAGGTAATGTCTCAGGTTAAGGCATCGGCCCTGGCTGTGGAGGCAGGTAAAACATTATTGTTTGACAGATCAGAAATGGTAGAATATGCGGACAGGGCAGGGATTGCTCACCTTTACCACAACTGCGTTTTTTTTTTG
>JAKLQB010000488.1 GCA_022013615.1 Desulfobacterales bacterium
ACATTGCCCTTTCCATGGGTACCGGAGAGAAGGGGAGACTCGTTGTTGGATCTGCAGGTGCAAACCCCCTCATTTATGATTTTTCCTCTCCTGAAGAACTAAGACAGATACCGGAAAAGGCCCAAAATGATATGTCCATTGTCAACAACATGTATCTGTCACCCTTATATAGAAAGAACATGGTCAGAGTGCTGGCAGATAAGCTATTAAAGAGAGTTTGAAGATCTTTTTTAACGGAATAATATAGTTTTTATCAAATACCTTCGGTCATTCCGAATTTGGAAACCTTGAGACAACCAGTGTATGTTGCGTGTTTGAAACCCGTAACTCGCAACCCGCAACTCCTATTAACTCCATCATCCCAGCCTGCCTGATGCAGCTTCCAGTTTGGGCAAAACCGCTGGGTTACAGACAAGGGGGTATAAAGATGCCCATGTTCAGCCCTGGAATAGAGACATTAAAGGCGGATGCAATACGTGAGCTCCAGGAGGAGCGTTTCGTGAAGATGGTAAAATACGCATACGAGCGGGTGCCCATGTACAGGGAACGGTTTCGGGAAAGAAATATTACTCCTGACGATATAAAGGGCCTGGAAGATGTCCCCAAGGTGCCTTTTACATACAAGAACGATTTAAGGGATCATTACCCTTACGGAATATTGGCAGTGCCTGTTTCAGAGATAGTAAGATTTCATTCTTCCAGTGGAACAACAGGGACACCCACTGTGGTGTCATATACAAGAAAAGACATGGAGATCTGGATAGATCTCATGGCCCGCTGCCTTACCTCGGCCGGAGTTACTGGTGAAGACATCGTTCAAAATACTTACGGGTACGGTCTGTTCACAGGAGGGCTGGGATACCATTATGGGGCGGAGAGACTGGGATGCTCTGTTGTGCCCATTGGAGCAGGAAACACCAAACGACAGCTTGAAATAATGAAGGATTTTAAAACAACGGTTCTATGTTGTACTCCTTCTTATGCAACATATCTGGCAGAGGCCGCCAGGGAAGCAGGAATAGATCCCCTGCAGGACCTTTCTCTAAAAATCGCCATGTTCGGGGCCGAGCCATGGAGCGAGGAACAACGAAAACACATCGAGAAAAATCTCAATCTTAAGGCCATGGACTGTTATGGCATGAGTGAACTTTACGGCCCTGGGGTGGCTGTGGAATGTGAACACCAGAATGGCCTTCACGTCTGGGCAGATGAATTCTATGTTGAGACCATTGATCCTGAAACCGGAGATGTTCTTGAACCCGGGGAGAAAGGAGAGATGGTCATAACAATGCTCAGTAGAGAGGCTATGCCCCTTCTGCGATACAGGACAAGGGATATATGCATGATAACCTGGGATGAATGCCAGTGCGGACGAAGCCACCCCAGGATCATGCGCCTGGCAGGCAGGAGTGACGACATGTTAATAGTGGGAGGTGTCAATGTCTTTCCCAGCCAGATCGAGAGCGTATTATTTGATATCCCCGGCATAGCGCCCCAGTACCAGATAATTGTGGGCCGTGACATCCTGGACCACCTTTATGTAAAAGTAGAAATGGAGCCGGCCATGTGGGAGGCCCCTGATTATGATAAGGATGCTTTTACCCGTATGGTGGAGGAAAACTTGAGGTCGGTGTTGATGATCAGAGTGAGAGTGAAACTTCTTGCACCCGGAAGTATAGAAAGGACTGAAGGAAAGGCCAAAAGGGTAATTGACCTCAGAAAGGGATAGAAAGCACGGCCCTTTTTGAGAGACAAACGTCAAATTAATTTAGATCAAAATTAGAATTGCTGGCCCTGCTGTAATTTTCCAGCATATTCGATTTTTTCTTGACAATTTTTAACCCCATCCGTTATAGTTACTTTGTAGCTATTTAGTAGCCACATTATCCCCCTATAGAAACAGAATTTTTGCATTTTTTGCATAAAATTTTTACCTCTTCCGTATCTTTGACAAGGACCCACTAACAGGAGGTTATTCCATGGATATAATTAAAGAAATCGCCCAGATTGTTGGCCCTGAGAATGTGTTCGATGACCGTGTTGAATGTCTTTCATATTCCCGGGATTTGTCAGTCCATGAAGGAATACCCGATATGGTAGTTTTTGCTCATACCACAGAACAGATTTCTGCGATTATGCGACTGGCCAATCAAGAAAAAGTTCCCGTTACAGTCCAGGGCTCAGGTACAGCCACAACCGGCGCATCCCTCCCTGTTGAAGGCGGCATTCTCCTGGATGTCCATAAAATGAACACTATCCTGGAAATTGATAAGGATAATTTCTATGCGAGGGTAGAGCCCGGGGTTATCTGCAACCAGCTCAATGCCGCGCTCGCCAAGCAAAACCTGATGTTTCCCCCCAACCCGGGCAGTGAGGCCATTGCATCAATAGGCGGCATGATGTCTACTAACTCAAGCGGGCACAGGGCCGTCAAATACGGTACGGCCAGGGACTATGTAAAGGCCCTCAAGGTCGTTCTGGCAGATGGAACGGTTATTGAAACCGGATTTAAGACCCCCAAATCATCCTTTGGATATGACCTGAACCGGGTATTCTGCAGCTCCGAGGGAACCCTCGGGGTCATCACGGAGATTACGGTCAAGATTCAAGCTCGTCCGGAATATAACGCCCTGGCCCTGGCAATTTTCAGTGATCTTTTCGCGGCCGGGGCCACAGTTACCGATATAATAGGTTCAGGCATCCAGCTTACTGCATGTGAGATAATGGATAAATACAGCTTGAAGGTCGTAGAAAAGGCCATTGAGAGGGATATAAGTGGGATTGAGGCCATGCTGATTATTGAGTCAGACGGTGCCAAAGAAACCGTGCTCAAGGATATGGAAAGGATTGGGGAGATATGTAAGAAACATGGTGTGCAGGAATTCACCTGGAGTGATGACCCGGCCAAAGCCGGCGAGATAATGGAGGCAAGGGGTAAACTGGTACCAACACTCTCACGAATCAAGCCGGGTAACAGGCTTGTTGCCATATCTGAAGACCTTGGTATTCCTCCGACAAGAATCCCCGAGGTGATTAAA
>JAKLQB010000489.1 GCA_022013615.1 Desulfobacterales bacterium
TGATCACTTGATCGATAAAGGTCGGCGGGCAGGTCACCACGATGCCGGCGCCGGCTTTTTCTTCCAGATGCGGAATTCTGGTTACACCGTCCACCACGGGCCCTACCCGCAGGGAACAGGAAAGCATTTTGCTTGGCAGGTTATTGTCAAGCAGATATTTATAGGCTTTTTTAAATATGGCCAGTTCCGCCCATCTGACATCCATGTCTGTAAGTTCGATGCCTTTTTCTGCGGCAAAATCTCTCAGGCCGCC
Organism: Desulfobacterales bacterium; assembly: GCA_022013615.1. The sequence continues at coordinate 254 of JAKLQB010000489.1, forward strand.
GAGATCTCCATATCGCGATTCCATGTGGGTAATTACCGAACGCCATTTTGACAGGTCTACATTGTTCTTTTTCGCAGTTTCAAGCCCGCGTTTAACGGATTCAGTACAGTCAACGAGCTGGGGCAAAACAAATGTCAGGGTATTGTTGGTTGAAATGCCTTTCGAGGTCAAAAATTCAATCACATCATACCCTTCTTTGGAGCCGGGAATCTTAATCATGACATTGGGATTGATTTTTGCAATATCGAGGGCTTGTTTCATCATGGCCTCTTTGTCAAAAACGCTTCGCGGATCCACCTGGCCGGAAAGATATCCCTCTTTGTATCCGGTTTTTTCAAACAGCGGTAAATACATGTCCGAGCCGCGCTTGACCACCCGCTTGTAAAGCAGCCAGAACAGGGTTTCTTTATCGAGCCCGGGGTTTTCGGCAATGATCTCCCTGGTAACGCCTTCCCAATACGGCGGATCATCCTGAATAGCCTGCAGGGACAGTGGCGGATTGGTGGTCACACCCCTGAACAACTGATTTTCCGGCGCGTTGTTGTCGTACATGCGGTCGAATTGGCGCTGCAGGGTTTCACGATCTCCTGCTTCGGCTTTAGCAAGCATTTTACGGCACCAGTTATTGAAAATTACCGGAGATGAGTCCCACCAGATTTCCATTCCTGGGCTGATTTCGACCAGTTTTTCAATCAGGTTCTTCTCTTCCATCGGTTTCCTCCTTAAAGCCACATTTCATTACATCTATTGGTTTGCCTCCTCCCGCATCAAACCCAGGAAGCCTTTGCTGCCATTGCTTTGATTCCCGCCTTAACGGGTCCGATGTATATTGTTGTAGATGTATAGACAGATTGCAGCTTTATTTATAGGTATAGTCGACTTCTTGTCAACAAAAATCAGTTGTCTAATCAAAATTTAACATTCGCACTGAATCCCCTAATCCAGACAAGCAGGTCGAAGCGCAGCGGAAATCCCGTCTTCAGCGGGGTTGGAGCAAAGTGGAAATCCCGATTTATGGGGGAGCCCACAGGAAAACGTCAAAGTCAAACGGATTCTCTACAAAATCCCCCCTGGCCCAGACCAAGCCTTGATACGTTGTGAGAGAGGGTGATCGAGCATAATTGCTTCGTCAGGTTACGACATATAGCCACCAAGTCGCGACAGGGCAGGCCTCAATCCCCCTTTAATAAAGGGGGACTTAAGATTTTCCCCCCTTTAAAAAGGGGGTTAGGGGTGATTTTGAAATCAAAGACATTTCATATTAAAATCATTATGTTAAATCCAATTTTGACTTTGCCCTGGTAAAAACCTGCTGAGGGTTGTCATTCTGAACGAAACATTGTATTTAGTATAGACCTCGTTAACCACTTAACGAGATCTGAACACAAGGAGGATATCTTATGGACGCTGAAAAGATTATTGCCGGGAAAAAAATTCTCATCGTAGATGATGAAAAGGAAGTCCTTGATAGCTTGATTGACCTGCTTGAAATCTGCAAGATCGATACAGCCTTGTCCTTTGAAGAAGGAAAGAGGCTGCTTGAAGAGAACTACTACGACCTTGCAGTCCTCGACATTATGGGCGTAAAAGGATTTGACCTCTTGAAAATCGCGAACGAGAGGAACGTTCCTGCCCTTATGCTCACGGCCCACGGACTATCCGAGGAAAACCTCAAAAAATCTGCCAAAGATGGCGCTGCCTATTATGCGCCAAAAGATGAAATGAAAAACATCGGGGTTTTCGTCGCAGACGTCATTGAGGCAATGGAAAAGAAAAAGAACCCCTGGATTAGATGGTTCGATAGGCTGGGCAGCTTCTACGATAGGAAGTTTGGGGGGACCGATTGGAGAGAAAAGGAAAAGAAGTTTTGGGAAGAGAGAATTAAGGCTCGGGGGTATCCATTTGACTCCAGTGACCCCAACATATAGCGTTGGGAATTAATGTTAAACCGCAACACCGTATTCCTTTTTAATAAACTTCAGATTCTCTATAGCATTATCATATTTGATCTTGCCGTAATTGTAGTAATCAAATTCAATTTTTGAAATGTTTAACTGGATCAGGCTCCACAGAAACCAGTAAATATCCGGAAACGGTTTGAACAGATCTATAAAATACAGCTCTCGATCAAAATCCTCACCGTTACAGTACGCTTTGACAATCCCTTTTTCCGCCTGGCGAGAAACCAGGATCTCCTGGAACATATCGGCAATATCGTAGTATCTCGGCGCCATCCCGGCATACTCCCAGTCGATGATATACATGGGAGAGCCGTACCGTGGCAGCGCTTCCTCATTGATCAGAATAAAATTATCGGCCAGCAGGTCGTTATGGCAGGCCGTGTATTCACTCTCCGGAATGTTGATAATCTGTGTCAGCTTGTCCAGCCGTTCGATGGTGCCGGCGATGTCGAATTCCGTATACGCAACATTTAGATCGGCAAGTATCGCCGCCATTTTTCTCACTTCAACCAGGGGGTTGAAAATTTTCTTCAGTTTTACACCGCTCTCATGGATTTTGCGAATCGGATCAACGATTTTCGGATACAGCGATTTATCCAAAAAGTGATCGTTAGTCAGGACAATCGAATCTCCGATGAACTCCACGATGGTGACCCCTTTTTCGGGCATATATTTAACGACGTTGGAAGATACGCCTATTTTTGCCATCTCCGTTTGGGCATGGGCCTCATTGTCGCGGTTGATAAAAAGATCGGTCTTATCACCGTAGATCCGAATGGTGTAGTCGCCTTTTTCCGACTGAATCCGGTACAGTTTATTGGTTATCCCGCCGCTAAGCTGGATGATACGAACATCAATGCCCTTCCATTCAGGCAAAAGCTCATAACAGATTTCTTGGGTGAATTCCTGATCCAAAAGGCGCGTTGCCGTGCACATGTCGATATCCTCTTTTTAGGTCTAAATAGTGAAGGCAAAAGAATATAGCGGGGGTATGTATTGAGTCAATCCATTTTTTACACAAAAACCTTGACAGCACATTGTTCAGCAATGTAGTTTGATACTCCGCAGTTAAAAGCCCTTGTAAGCACCTGAAATAATTAAATTTGGTTAATTTTTATGGAGATTACTAAAATGAATGATTTAAAACACTTAGCGAATCATGCCATGATAATCATAGAGAACTTTGGATTCTCAAGTTATTAACAGCCGTGATATATAGAAAGGAGGTGAGGCTTGTCTGAATGTATGATGTAGATACATGTTGGTGAACCATTAATTTAAATTAAGGAGGTAAAAAATGAAAAGACGTGATTTTCTCAAAAAAGCAGGAGTGGGAGCAGCCGCAGCAGTGGCAGCCACAGCGGTAAACGCGCCCTTTGTGCATGCGGCAAAGAAAACGACCATCAAGTGGAGAATGCAAACCTATGCCGGCCCAGCCTTAGCCGCGCATGTCTGCAAACCGGCAATCGATGCGTTTAACAAAGCAGCCAATGGCGAGATGGTGATCGAATTGTACAATGCGGATCAGCTGGTACCCACGGGTGAGCTGTTTAGAGCCATGCAAAAGGGGACAATTGATGCCGTCCAGAGTGATGATGACTCCATCGCGGCGCCTGTGGACGTGTCCATATTTGGCGCTTACTTCCCCTTTGCGTCACGTTACTCGCTGGATGTTCCCGTGCTGTGGAACTGGTATGGGCTGAACGAAATCTGGGAGGAAGCCTTCTCTGAAGTAAAAGGCGTCACCTGGCTGAGTGTCGGGGCCTGGGACCCATGCAATTTCGCTACCACCAAGCCGATCCGACACCTTGAAGACCTCAAGGGACTGAGAGTGTTCAGCTTTCCCACCGGGGGCAGGTTTATGCAACAATTCGGCGTAGTCCCGATGGCCCTGCCCTGGGAGGACATTGAGATGGCCGTTCAAACGGGTGAACTGGACGGTGTTGCCTGGTCCGGCATCACCGAGGATTATACTGTGGGATGGGCGGATGTCACCAATTATTATCTGACCAATCCCATATCTGGTGCCTTGGCGGGGTCGGATTTTGCGGACTTCGATTCATGGAACGCCCTGCCGGAGCACCTGAAGACGTTGTTCCGGCTTTCCATGGACAGTTCGCACTACTACAGACAACACTGGTACTGGTGGGGTGAAGCGCACTACCGCACCAAGGGCGGGAAACTGAAGCTCACCTCTATCCCACAAGAAGAGTGGAAGATCGTGGAAGATGCCGCACTCAAATTCTGGGACGAGACTGCCAAAAAGAGCCCCAGGAGTGCCAAGGTGGTAAAAATACTCAAAGAATACGCCCAAACCATGAAAGACGCCGGTCCTCCCTACCGGTACTAATGCATTGGGCACGAAAAGTTTAGTATAGCCTAAAGGTTAGCCTTCCCTATCTTCGGAGTAGAACCGATAGGGAAAGTAAACCCCTAACCCGGATAAACCGGAATTGACTATTGAATATTGACTATTGAATATTTGTGGATGTCGCATCGTTCCATCAATTTAATCTCTATTAGTGTTTAGTTCCCCGCGACTTGCCGCGATAAAATTTCTTTTGCATTAGATGATACCCCGCGACTTGCCGCGAGGGATTCGTTGATGGCTTTTTATAATTGATCCGCCGGAGGCGGACCTTAAATATTCAATCATTTGAAGATAGCGAAAATATCCGAGGCGATTTAAGAGACTATGTGGTTGACGGTTGGGGAGGGCGTTTTGATGACTCCTGGGAGGAACTGAGCGGATGGTAATGAAGGATAGGGTGTAAATCTGAGGGAAATTGTAAGGAGGGGCGAAGAAACACTGCTGGAA
>JAKLQB010000490.1 GCA_022013615.1 Desulfobacterales bacterium
GTCTTGGTCACCGAGCTGTGATAGCACCCTAAAATGCCATCAACCTTATCGTCCAAAATCAATTTTTTGGCCAGGTCTGCACCTAAGGTGGAGTTGCCCTCGTGATCTTTGAAGATTAGTTTGATTTTTGCCCCACCCATACTCTTGATACCACTGTTTTTGGCCATGGTCATATCTATATCAGCCATGACATTGTTTGCAATCTTTACGGCCAGTTCAGCACCGGCGCGGAGTTCACGGCCCGCTGCGGCTGCGCCACCGGTCAGGGGGTATATCGCACCTATCTTGATTTCCTTAGCAGCCAACGCGGCGGATGGAACAAGAAGCCCCATCACTGCCAACACACCCAATACAACCATGCCATACCTTACAATTGATTTCATTTTCATACCTCCTCTTTTTTTGGCCAAAGGCCAGTGATCAAAAACATTGCCAACTACCCGGACCCTTTATCAAAGGGCCGGAACCTCCCTCTTGCTAACTAAATGAGAATAGAGTCGATCATTTACACACGAAGTTATGAACTCCGTTCTATTAGATCGTAAGAAAGCATAGACCTGAATTTTGATAATTTAAATATATAGAGAAAATCTGGTACTGTCAAGCCACTGAAAGCAACGACAAATGTGTTATCAGAGCAGAGTAAGGTGCTCGTCCCTCAAGTCTGAAACAAACATGTGGCCCGGAGCATGGGTAACCACCAGGGGAAGAGACACTGACGTAGCGGCCAGTTGGGATGTCACGCCACAGGCCCAGAACACCGGTATCTCACCGGACCGAATTGTGACCGGGTCCCCAAAATCAGGCCGGCCCAGGTCCTTTATGCCGATTCCTTCGGGCGATCCCATGTGCACGGGGGCGCCATGCGTGAGATGAAAGCGCGTGGTCACCTGGATGGCTCTCACAGCTTCCGCAGGCTTCATAGGTCTCATGGTGACAACCAGAGGCGCAGAAAATGGACCTGCAGGTTGACAATCACGGTTGGTAATATACATGGAGACATTTTTGTCTTCCTCTAAGTTCCTGACAGGGACGCCAGCGGCCACAAGCGCAGCCTCAAAGGAAAAGCTGCAGCCAAGAAGAAAGCTGACCATCTCGTCATGAAAGACATTGCGAACATCTTCCACCTCATCCTTGAGTTTTCCCTGTTCAAATATCCTGTATCGGGGCAGATCCGTTCGTAAGTCTGCGCCTTGGGCTATATTTGGCTCCACCTTGCCCGGCTCCAGCACATCCAGAATAGGGCAGGGTTTCGGATTACGCACACAAAAAAGCAAAAAGTGGAATGCCTCCTCTTGTGGGAACATGACCAGGTTAGCCTGTACGAAACCAGGAGCAACGCCTGTAGTTGGTTTTGTCCATTCTCCAGTCCTGATAAGTTTGCGCAATTGTGTGGGTGTCAAATTTTGTGTCATGTTAAAATTCTGACCTCATTGGAAGGAATAGCATTGGTGGTACTTTTAACCCGGACAGTTCTCTAATCGCTTGGTAATATATCAGGGTTGAGACGGGCATGCAATGGGAAAGGAGGGGCGCAGGGGCCATGCCCACCTCTCAAGAGAGAGACGCGAGAAATTTCAGAACAGCAGCATTGAATGCATGGGCCTGTTCCACAAGAAATTGGTGACCACCCCCTTCTATCACCTGGAGCTGTGCATTTGGAATCCTCTCAGCCAAAATTCTCGAATTTTCAGGAGGGATCAGGACATCTTCTTTCCCTGTTAAGACCAATGTAGGCGCCTGGATATTGTGCAGATCATCCCAGGTGTCGTGATCCTTAATAGCCTCCCATTGCCGAATCAGAACATCGGGAGTGGGTGGAAACCTCGCAGAGATCTCTTGATAATGTTGAACGACTTCCGGGGCTCCCTTCAGAGTGGCCTCAGCGAAAAGGCACTTGCTTGCCATTCGTGCGGCTTCCCTGGAGCCGGTGGTTATATACTCAGCAAAGATCGCGCTGATTTCTTCGGATGCGCTAATAGCATGTTTTCCTCCACAGTGGGTGCAGGCCAGGACAAGACTTTCCACCTTTTCAGGATATTTCAGGGCGATCTCCTGGGCGATCATACCCCCCATTGACAGGGCAAGTATATGGGCTCTTGAAATGCCAAGGGCATCCATAAGACCGACAGTATCATCAGCCATCATAGAGATGGTGTAAGGCTCATTCGGTTTGTCCGAACGACCGATCCCACGGTTATCAAAGCTCACTACACGATATCGAGACGAAAAGACAGGTGTCTGGGGATACCAGTGGTCCGCATTACTTCCCAGCCCGCGGATGAGAACCATAGGATAACCTTCTCCGTGGATCTCATAATACAAATCAATATCCTGTACTTTGATTTTTGGCATGACTGCACCTCTTGAGATCATATGTAATGGACAAAACCAACTTTTCAACGGACAGTGGCTTGAGAATTTTTTGTTTATTTCTTGATTGTAATTTGCAGGTTATTGAGGAGGATGTCAAGGTAAGGTCCTGAAAATTAGATAGGAACCCAGAGGCCATAATCGGTGCTTAATGAGAAGTAACCACAAATTCACTTATCCTGTGGCGTGAAATTTCTCCTTCGACCTCTTCAGCCCCCTTTGCACAGCTTTTTCTCATGATCTTCATCAAATGTCCTTTCGTATCCGCAGTCCGACGTTCGGATCATAAAAATTCCAACGGGCTTTTGACTTCCTGCCCACCCTGGCGCAGCACATGGTTGTAAATCATGGTTGTGGATACATCGTTATGCCCTAGATGTCGTAATTTTCCTGACATCGTTTTTCATGAGATTAAATCAGCCTTGACACACAAGACTAAATTTTCTTATAATTTTCACCGGAAAATGAGTTTTTGCGAATTTCAATCCATTGAAACCTA
>JAKLQB010000491.1 GCA_022013615.1 Desulfobacterales bacterium
GTACCGTTGCTCCCTTTGTGATTGGCATGAGTTCAGTCCCGACAGCTAAGTTCATCTTCCTTAATGCTGCGGGGGCTCTGGTTTGGGCCGCCGCCGTGGGGACCGGGGGCTATCTGTTCGGCAGTGCATTGGAGATTGTGATCGTTAACATTAAGCACTATGAAATACAAATACTCGGAGCAATAGCCGCAATCGGTGTGCTGATCTGGGTGATCTATTTCTATCGCCGCAGGAAACGTAAGCTTTCTGCAGTGTGGTTTCGTAGCCATTAGGAGGAGATTCCTAACGGCGCTTGAGACTGCCAAAAAGAAGAGGTTTATCAATGAAAATAGGAGAAAAAATCCGGACCATATTCCCGGAAGACAAAGATATTCCCGAAAGGTGCTTATTGAAGACCCCGATTAAACAGGATGTATATCTTGTCAACGGAGAATTACGTCATTGGGATGGGCCTACGCAAGAAGTACTTTCACCAGTCTGCGTTTGGGAGTCCTCTCGTCTGGTGCAAAAACTCATTGGCGATTATCCTCTCTTGACGGAAATAGAGTCATTGAATGTATTGAATGCAGCTGTCAATGCATATAATCATGGCAGGGGAGCTTGGCCAACGATGTCCGTTGGCGATAGAATCGATCATGTACAGGAATTTGTCTATCGAATTAAGGAAAAGAGAGAAGAAGTCGTGAACCTCTTAATGTGGGAGGTGGGCAAATCAATTATTACAAACATTGTGAGAGAGCGCAAATCGAACTTTCTTTCCACTGACTTTATCCTTTGAAGAAAAAACACTACGCTATGAGTTATGTCGCCAAACCAAATTCTGTCATTGACTGTAGCATCGGGTTTGAGCATCCGCTGGGGGAACACATGTCTCCTATGATCTCCCGAACCTGCTGCGCAACAGAGATTTTGCCATGTACGTCTACCTATCTAAATTCATGAACGCCTTAGGCGGCCCCGTGCGGATCCTCATAATCGCAGCCGTCATGGTGGGGTTACATTTGATGGTTATTTTGGTTCGTCGAATCAGCAATAAGTGGCTGTCTTCGAAGGTTAGCGCAAAGGTTTCCAAGTCAAGAACGATCAGTAGTCTCACAACAAGTGCCCTCGTTTTCTTTCTCTATTTCAGCGCCTTTGGCCTCATTCTGAGTGAGTTCGGGGTTTCGCTAAAAGCATACCTTGCGAGTGCGTCTATCCTGGGTCTGGCTATTGGATTCGGTTCACAGGGCCTCGTTCAGGATGTA
>JAKLQB010000492.1 GCA_022013615.1 Desulfobacterales bacterium
CCCTGACTAATATGGCAGGCAGGAATATCATGGTTGGAAGCCTGCCTGCCATTTATTATTCAGATCATCAGATTAAAGCATAAGGAGAAAACCCATGCATATACTACTCAAAGACAACCCTGGAGAGCAGATGCTCATGCTTGGAAATGAGGCTATTGCCCGCGGGGCCCTTGAGGCTGGGGTAGCCTTTACCTCAGCTTATCCAGGAACTCCTTCTTCGGAAATCGCGCTGCAATTTTTTCAGATCTCTCAGGAGAGTGATTTGTATTTTGAATACAGCGCCAACGAGAAAGTGGCCCTCGAGATCGGAATCGGCGCAGCAATGAGCGGGCTCCGGGTGATGGTTACAATGAAACACGTGGGCCTCAATGTGGCGGCCGACGCCCTAATGACCTTAGCTTATACTGGTGTTGTGGGCCCGCTGGTCCTTGTCGTCGCCGATGACCCGTTTATGTTTTCCAGCCAGAACGAGCAGGACACACGCTGGTATGGAAAACTCAGCGGGCTTCCGATCCTGGAGCCCTCATCGGTGCCTGAGGCCAAGGAGATGGTAAAATATGCCTTTGCCCTGTCCGAACAGCTCAAACTGCCGGTGATCTTTCGCACCACCACCCGCGTCAACCACTCAAGCGGGGTTGTGACTCTCGGGTCCATGCGGGAGCGGATCACCAAAGGATCCTTTGAAAAGAAGCCTTTTTCCTATGTGTGCGTGCCGGCCGTTTCCCGCAACCTGCATGTGAAGCTTCTGGAAAAATATGACACGGCCCTGACCCTGGCAAATGAAAGCACGTGGAACATGATGGAAGGAGACGGCAAATGGGGGATTATATGTAACGGGGTAAGTTACAGTTATGTCAAAGACACTCTCGAGGAGTTAGGCGTGACAGACCAATTCCGTGTGCTGCGTCTCGGATTTTCTCACCCGCAACCAGGCAATCTGATCAAGTCCTTTCTTGAAGGTTGTGAAAAAGTTCTCGTAGTGGAGGAAGGCGAACCTTACATGGAGGAAGGAGTCAGGAGCTTTGCGCAGAAGGCTGGAATCACTATTCCGATCAGCGGCAAGGGAGACGGCCTTTTCTCCCGTCTGTATGAATTCAACCCTGCCATGGTCAAAAAGGTGATCGGCTCCTTCTTTGGCCTGACCTTTGCTTCGAGCCAGCCGATCGAAATATCCGATCTTTCCGATGCTCCGGCGCGTCCGCCAAATCTCTGTGCAGGCTGTCCTCACAGGGCCACGTATGTGGCGGTACGCGAAGTCTTTGGAGATGATGCCATTTATCCGACCGACATCGGATGCTACACCCTCGGTCTGCTGCCGCCCCTGAGCATGGGCGATTTTCTTGTCTGCATGGGCAGTAGCGTGGGCACGGCAGGAGGCTTTTCCCGGGCCACAGGCAAAAAAGTGATCGCCTTCTTAGGTGATTCCACTTTCTTTCATTCCGCACTTCACGGACTGGTCAACGCAGTGTACAACAATCACAACTTCACACTGGTCGTTCTGGATAACTTGACCACTGCAATGACGGGGCATCAGCCCCATCCTGGTGTGGACTTGAGCCACCTGGGTCTTTCTCACACCAAGGTTGACATCGAACAGGTTGTCCGGGGAATTGGAGTCAAAAAAGTCATTACAGTAAACCCTTTTAAGTATCGCAAGACCCTTGAAGCGTTCAGGGAAGTGGCTGAATTCGAAGGTGTCTCCGTCATCATTTCACGGGAAATCTGCCCTCTTTATGCCAGGGGTCTTCCGGGCCATAAAAAGGAACGTCCCTTTTATATCAATCAAGGCAGGTGCAAGAACCACAGGGATTGCGTCAACAAAGTTGCTTGCCCCGCCTTTTACCTTGAAGATGAAAAAGTCTGTATCAACGAAAATATGTGCGTTGGCTGTGCCTTTTGCGCCCAGATATGTCCTGAACATGCAATCTTGCCCGTAAAAAAGGAGGGGAAATCATGAATGTAACGAAACTAATGATAGTGGCCGTCGGTGGCCAGGGCAACATTCTGGCCGCCCGTTTGTTAGGCGAAGCCGCGGTTACCGCCGGTGTTCCCGTCCGCATGTCCGAGTTTCACGGCATGGCCCAGCGTGGCGGTGTGGTGGAATCCATGATACTTCTGGGCGATGGTATGGGTTCCGCCATATCAGATGGTGAAACGGATGCGCTTGTAGGGTTC
>JAKLQB010000493.1 GCA_022013615.1 Desulfobacterales bacterium
CCCCCCCTATAGCCGGGTACAAATACTCGAATTGGCGGATGCCCACAATCGAGGAGCTTAAGACTCTATATGATGAAGACTCAACCGGCTATGAGACAGTTTGCGGGCTGGGTGTGAAGATTTATCCTAATATTGTATTAAGCTGCGCGTGGGTCTGGGCCTCTGACACCCAGGCAATTTCAGCCTTTGCCTTCAGTTTCAGAAAAGGATACAAGTATTCAACTCTAAGGCTCAATAAAAAAAGTTTCAGGGCACTTCCAGTGCGGAACCTGGACTAGCCGTTTATATAGGCCAAGATCGTGAATTTTGAGCCGAGTTTCAATATATTGTGGTGCCATTAGTGAAAAGATACTAGATACTGGTCGCTGGATTCTGGATGTAATAAGGAATTCTGTTTTATTTTCTTAAGTCACATAAAAGGACCATCTAACTGATGATGCTCTGGGGCAATGTAGATGACAAATTTTTATCCAGTATCAAGCATCAAGTATCCAGCATCGCTTCGCCCCAAGCACCGGGCTATTGTTCTTCCTCAACTCGTCGGTTTGAGGCGAAGCTTCGCTAGATTTAAAAGAGAAGAACTTCAAAATTCCCTCTGCCCTTTTTGCTGAAGGGGGAATCCAAATCCCCCCTTCTTAAAATGAGACCGAGGGGGATTTTTTAGGAGGACAATCCCATGGAAAGATCATTGGAAAACGTATTTAACCCCCGTTCGGTTGCCGTGATAGGTGCCTCTGAGGTCCCTGGAAAGGCTTCAGAAAGGAGAACAAGGAGCCTTCTTGAGGGAGGATATAAGGGTGATGTGTACCTGATAAACCCCAAGAGATCCGAACTTTTTGGGCGAAAGGCCTACCCGAATATTACTGAGATTGACAAAGAAGTCGACGTGGTCATGATAGTTGTGGCCCCCAGGTTTCTCGTGCAATCTGTAGCAGACAGCGTGAAAATGGGTGCAAAGGGAATCATAATCATCACGGCTGGTCTTGGCGAGTCCGGAGAAGAGGGGAAAAAAATTGAGGCAGAAATATTAAATGAGGCAGCAAAGACCGGCGCCTTTGTGATAGGCCCTAACTGCAGCGGCATGTTCAGCGCTTCAGGGGATATGAATTTTTTAGGAGTTCCTCGCATAGGCAAAGGCTCCATCTCTGTGCTTGCCCAGAGCGGGAACGTCATCGACTCCCTTACCCATTACGCCAAAATGAGAGGAGTGGGTTTCAGCAAAATAGTTAGCGTGGGAAATGCAATAGGAGTCAACTTGCATGAATACATCGAATATCTGAAAGATGATCCTGATACAAAAGTGATTATGACATATCTGGAAGGGATCAAAGACGGAAACAACCTTGTCAGGGTAGTTCGAGAAACTGTAAAGAAAAAACCGGTTGTTGCCCTCAAAGTGGGACGATCGGGCGCCGGCGCCAGGGCCGCTGCGTCTCATACAGGGTCGCTTGCAGGAGATGACGTCATTGTAGACGCGGCCTTCAGGCAGGCAGGCATTGTGCGGGTATCAAACGTGGATGAGCTTTTTGATATGGCCGAGGTATTGAGCAACTGCCCACTGCCCAGGGGAAACCGTGTCGCCATTTTATCGGAAGGCGGCGGCGACAATTCCATTGCAGCGGATAACGCTGAGACCTATGGAATGGAGGTCCCTGTTCTTTCTCAGGAGACCCAGGAAAAGATGAAGCCCTTTTTACTTCAGGGTATGCCGGCCAGTAACCCCATCGATTACGGGGGGACTGCCGAAGAGAATCCTCACATGATCACCGAGTGCGTAAAGGTGTGCATGGAAGATGATCAAGTAGATGGCATATATATCACAGGTTTTTTCGGCGGCTTTAAGGATATTATTGCTCCCCATGTGGCCGAATTAGAGGAGCAGACATCGCGGGATCTCGTTGATTTAGTAAAAAAGCACAAAAAACCACTATTTGTACACACGAGCTTCGCCAGAGGGGCAATAAAATCTCTCGACATACTGAAGGCCGCAGGTATCCCGGTTATGGAATCCTCGGACCGGTCAACGCATTGCATGAGCGCGCTCATGAAGTTTGCCATGAATCGGGAGAAGATCAGCCGGATGCATATTCCAGATGGGAAACCCAAAACACGGCCTGCGGTAAAGGCGATATTTAAGAAGGCTCAGGATGAAAAAAGGTCTAATCTTTTAGAAACAGAATCGAGAGATCTGCTCAAAGAATATGGTATTCCATTGCCAGAAGCAGAGTTAGCATGTGATTGTGAAAAGGCAGTAGAGGTAGCACGCAAGATTTCTTATCCCCTGGCAATGAAGGTGGTGAGCCCTGACATTATCCACAAATCCGATGCGGGAGGTATCAAGTTAGACCTCAAAAACGAAAAGGATGTGGAGAAAGCCTTTAAAGAAATCGTTGAAAATGCCTGCAAATTGACCACAAAAGAACGGGTCATTGGAACACTTATTTCACCAATGGTGGCCAAAGGTCAAGAGTGCATTATTGGGATGATTCGGGATCCCCAGTTTGGTCCTGTGATCATGTTTGGCCTGGGCGGCATATTTGTTGAGGTCTTGAAAGATGTCTCTTTCAGGGTCGCTCCACTGGCTGAGGAAGATATTGATCAAATGATCATGGATATAAAGGGCTATAAAGTCCTGACCGGGATCAGAGGGGAAGCGCCAAAGGATATTAAGGCCATTAAGGGTATCCTTTCAAAAGTCTCTGAGATCGCCATTGACAATCCTGAGATTAATGAGATCGACTTGAATCCGGTCATAGTCCATGAAAAAGGAATTTCCATTGTGGATTCCCGTGTGATACTCGGTTGATTAAGTTGGCTCAGCTTCGTTTCGCAATTGGAATGATGGAAGAGTGGAATGATGGAATACTGGGAATTATTGCATAGGGCAAAGAGCAAAGGGCAAAGAGAAAAAACCCTATACCCTATGCGCCATACTCTTAGCGCATTTCCATTCCATGTACGAGGCAAAAGCTCAGGCCTCGGAAAAGGGCTTTATTCTTAATAAGTTGCACAAATTCCGAGATGTTAGGCCCATTAAAGTCACTGTCAGAAGTAGAACAAAAAATCCCCCTCAATCCCCCTTTGCAAAAGGGGGAGGCCATGTTTCCCCACTTTTTGCAAAAGGAGGATGCTATGTTTCACTACTTTTTACAAAAAGGGGATGCTAAGTTTCCCCCCTTTTGCAAAGGGGGGTTAGGGGGGATTTGAGTGCTATCAGTTGAAACAATTCATAGCAATTCAGCCCCTTACCCAATAATGACAAAACCTCAGCGTCTTTGCGGTGAACTGTTTTTTACTTAAGGAGGAAAAAATGGATTTTGAATGCATTATTTACGAAAAAGAAGAAGGGATTGCCACAATTAAACTGAACAGAACCAAGGTCTTAAACGCTATGAATAAACAACTTTGGCTCGACTTTCAAGTGGCCCTGGCAGATGTTAAAAGTGATCCGGAAATAAAGGCCCTGATTGTTACAGGAGAGGGACGGGCTTTTTCTACCGGAGCTGATCTAAAGGAATCAAAAGACAGGAGCATAGAGGACTACCGGGATTACCTCGTTGAACTTCAGGAAGCAACCAGGAAAATAATTCGCTTTGAAAAGCCGATAATAGCAGCTATTAATGGTTATGCATTAGGTTCGGGATACGAGCTGGCCCTTGCATGTGATATCCGGATAGCCGCAGAGGATGCACAGATTGGATCCCCTGAGGCCAGAGTAACTTCTTCAGTCACCGGGGGAGCCATGAGACTTGTACAGGATCTCATCGGACCGGGGAAGGCCAAAGAACTTCTATTTACAGCAGAATATATTGATGGTAAAGAGGCGGAGAGAATAGGTCTTGTCAATAAGGCTGTTCCGCTGGAACAACTCATGGAAGAAGCCAAAGAAATGGCAAGAAAGATTGCAAAAAATTCTTCCTTCTCAATCAAGATGATCAAAACGGGCCTTAACATGGCACGTGGTGAAGTAAGTCTCGAAGCATTGATGGACTATGAAGTTGAG
Organism: Desulfobacterales bacterium; assembly: GCA_022013615.1. The sequence continues at coordinate 4,004 of JAKLQB010000493.1, forward strand.
GCATGCCTGGCCTGTGTCTTTACAAAAGAAAGGCAGGATTCGTTAAAGGACTTCGAAGAAAGAAAACGTTAATAAATCTACCGTGGTTGCTCTATGGAAAAAAACTCAAAGAAAAAGAAGAAAGAGGTGAAAATCAACAGAGAGTGGTGTAAAGGCTGTGGAATCTGCGTTGCCTTCTGCCCCAAGGAAGTGCTGGAAATGGATGGCGATGGCAAAGCTCTCTGGGACCACCCCGAGAACTGTATCAATTGTGGCCTTTGTGAATTGAGATGCCCGGATATAGCTATTGAGTTGCAGTAAACAGGAGAAGAATTAGACAGGATAAACAGGATTTACACGATTGTTTTTTCATCTGGTTAATCTCTCATTATAAATCCTTTAATTTACGTTTTACTTCGGCTTTTCTTTCAAAATTAACAATCAGGCACACAGGTTTTCCAGTAACATCAAGATAATTGACCAGCATACGTGAAATAAAATTGAAGTGTCTAACGGGTAACATCGCCCTGCATTCCGACTGCTTCCCCCTTTTGCAAAGGGGGATTGAGGCCTGCCCTGGCGCGACTTAGCGGACATATGTCGTAACCTAACGAATCAGTTATGTTCGATCAGCCACTCTCGCAACGTATCAAGGCCAGGTCTGGGCCAG
>JAKLQB010000494.1 GCA_022013615.1 Desulfobacterales bacterium
CGAAGGATTAAGCGAGCGGCCGAGTAAAGACGCATCCGAGCGATTTGAGCAACACCTGATGATGGGCTATCAACGGTGGCTCAAATCCAGGGAAGAATGGGATAAGAGCGGGAAAAAGCCGCTGCTTTTTGTCATGACCGAAGACACTGAGGCCGCTGACCAGATTACAAGGCGACTGGATCAGGACTCTCTGTTTGCCGAACTGAACGGGAGAACCATCAACCTCCATACAAACCTCAAGGGAAAGATCAAATGGATCGGAGGTAAAAAGAAGGGCTATCCGGTCTTTTTAGAAAGCGAGAAGGAGATCAGCGAAGACGACCTCTCTGCACTGCGCGATCTGTCCCGAGATCTTGACTCCGGCAAAAGCCCATATCAGTGCATCGTGTCGGTCCTCATGCTCCGCGAGGGCTGGGACGTGCGCAACGTCACTACCATTGTGCCCCTTCGTCCCTATACCTCTAAAGCCAACATCCTCCCGGAGCAGACTCTTGGCCGGGGTCTGCGGCGAATGACCCCCACCGGAGGGGCTGCGGAACTCGTGACGGTAGTGGAGCACGGCGCCTTTGTAAGCCTCTACCAGCAGGAACTCAGTCAAGAAGGTCTTCCTATTGAGGTCGTTGATGTCGACAAGGTGCCAAAGAGCACGGTCACCATCTTCCCGGACCAAGAGAACAAAGACATAAAAAGGCTTGATGTCCACCTGCCTTCGGTCTCTCCGGGCTTCACTCGCATACCGAAACTGGACAATTTGACCATAGAAGCTGTCCAAAAGGAATTTTCCAAATATGCTCCCCTGTCCCTTGGAAGCATGCGGTCAGAGGAGATCCAGTATGAGGGACGGCACCTCTTTACCAATGAGATTGTAGAGAAAATGAATATCCGGTTGCCGCTCCTGGAGAGCGGAATCGGTGCAGTCTCCTATTATCGGGAAGAACTTGAACACATTACGGGGCTGCGTGGCACTCACAGGATTCTGGCGCCTCTTCTTGAGACATTCATAACAGAGATACTCTTTGAGGAAAGGGTTACCCTTTTCGATTCACGGCTTTTGGGCCGCCTTGCGGATGGAGATGTGAGAGAACATATCCGGGCTGCTTTTGTACCACTGATCCTTGCCCGGACGACAATAACAAAGGAACGTAAACCACGGGAGCAAGGCATTTTCGTATCGACATGGAAGCCCTTTCAAGTGAGCCATTCGGAGAATCATCCGGCCATTCCTGCAAAACGCACCCTCTTCAACCTGGTGCCCTGCAACCGGGAGTTTGAGGTGGCCATGGGCCAGTTTCTGGACCATGCCCCGGATGTCAAGGCATTTTGCAAGAACGCAGGTCCCGAGGCCCTTCGCATTGATTACCTTTCCCAAAAGGGCAGGTTGGCCCTGTACACACCGGATTTTATGGTCCGCATGAACCAAAAGGAATATGTCTTGATCGAGACGAAGGGCCGGGAAGACCGGGATGTTCCACTCAAGGCACAGGCAGCGGTAGCGTGGTGCGAAGCGGCATCTCAGGATGGGGAAAAATGGTCCTATCTTTATGTCCCTCAGGCCGTGTTCGAAGATATTAGTGACAATAAGTTAAGGACCCTTCTGCGAATGTGCAGTCCTTCCTTGAAACAATTGTTGAATGAAACAATAAGTCCGCAGTTGAGCTTGCCTTTTGGAGAACCGGAGCCGGAAGGGGCTACCCAGATTTCGGTATTCCTTTCCATGAGTAGTTTCACGAAACTCCCTTCACGTTATCAAAAGGCCTTAGAACAGGCGGTAGCTTTATTTCATTTTTTGAGAAATAAGGATGGTGTTTCCTTCGCCCCCGTTTTTACATCGCTTCTGGGACCGATGGATGAAGCGGCCAGGGGTATGATTTTGCGTGAGCTTAAAGATAGTGTCCCGCCGAGCCGTTCGGAACAGTATGCCTTTTTCCATCCTGATCTGAATGAGCTGCCCACGGGCGAAGCAAATTTCCATAAGCGACAGGCCACGAATTTGGAACGGACTTTAGTCGGCCAGAACGGACTGATGCCCATAGGTCTTCTGCGCTGGTGCCTGGATTATGCACATACCACGAGGCGGAAAACAGGAGGGGTCTTTGAAGTGGTCCGCACCCGGTTCGCTGATTTATCCAAAACTGAGCTGCTTTCCTTGACAGATGCCATCTACGGGTTCAGGAATGAGTATGTAGCCCATCAGGATCGGGAACTCAGTGATTCTGAATTTGCCAAACAGGCGCTCATCCAATGGTCAAAAGGGCTTCATCGAATATGGAGTTGTCGTTGAGTCCATATTCTCGGTAGGTGGGAAGCACTGGGAAGCATTAAAAAAAGGGCTGCGAAACTGGTGAGGAAAAGGCCAAACATGCGGCAGCCAAAAGATGGGTATCTGCGGTGAATAACTGGGGGGATATTGGCCGGTGGTGTTTTCACGTATGCAGGGACCCGCAGTTGCTTGGTAAGGAACTGGAGCATATTTAATCTCGAATATTCGGCGTCAGGAGAGGCGTAATGTCTTCTTTTGACTCATGTTAGTATGAAATCGGAGACATCTGCGAAATTCCTATATTTTCAGGGAGCGACTGGAATTTGCAATTGAAGGCAAGGCAAAAACCGAGGATTCAGCTACAGGCCAAATATCCTTTACTGCTTAAATCGGTGAGGAACTCAAATCAAACGACCCACTTATCCTGGAATAATCCCAATTGAATACCAGCTTTTCCGAAGACATAAATGATACAAAAACAATTTTTCTCTGGAATAACCTCTCTGTTATTTATCATATGATATATAATACTTTCAAAACTCTTTATTAACAGGAGGAGGTGATTGGTTGACCTGTCCCAATTAAGTTCGGCACTTTTTCTAAAGGAATTTAAACAGTTAGTTCAAGAAGGGGGGATATATGTCGTGAACCGAATTGACCACCAGAAGTCCTTAGCTGATTTAGGATTGACAGAGGAGGCTTGCAAGATCGAGATACTCGGACTCTCAGTGACAGATTATTGCAAGGGACCTCAGCCAGATAAAGATAGGCCGGGTGAGATTTGGGTGTTTGGGAAAGATATGGTAGGGGGGAGATGAAAACCATGAAGCACATTTGCCCAAATTGTGAAAAAACAACCGATGTTCAACATATCAAAACTGACGAGGAGATTACTGTTAAGGGTGAGAGGATAAACGTTCCCGTTGAATACTTTAAGTGCATGGAATGTGGTGATGAATTTGATGACCCTAAATCAAAACATGATCCTTTGGCGCTTGCGTACAAGGAATATCGTCACCGTCATGCAACTGGCTCTTTTTGAAAAGAAAATATATCATAGAAATGTTAAGAATGAAAACACGGGCGGTAGTTCTCAAATAATGACATAATGAAATGAAAAGGCTTTTTTTGTTTAGGTCATTGGGATTTTGGTTATTCGAATTTGTTTCGAATTTCGACCTGCCCGCCCATGCCTCTTTGTTCAGGATGTTTCAGCTGCATTAGAGTGTGAAACAGAAATAAACATTCAACGTTACGCATAAAGGGCAATGGCAGGCGGGTATTCGGATTTAACATTGTGATTTTCGTGATATTTTCCAGATAAAAAATTTTTTGTGGGCAAAAAAACACCAATCGCATTGCTAAGGGACTAATATGGTACCCCCTAAAGACAACACAAAATCAGAGGGAACGCGATTTAGGCTCGTAAAATTTTTTGCCTATGCGAGCTTTTTTGTCCTTATTATAGTCAGTTTCCCCTTCTCAATGGTCATTTCCCAACAGGCCAAGGATATTCTGATGAAGAGCTATGAGAACTATGCCTTACTTCTGGGCGAGAATTTAAACCACCAAGTTTTTCAAAATTTTGTGACACCTGTCATCAGACGATATGGGCAAATCAAACTGAGGGAAAAAGAGCAATCCGAGTGGATGGATCGGATCGTAAGGAACACGATCCACAGTTTCAATATAGACCTGGTCAACATCTATGAAACCGATGAAGCCGTGATCGCATACAGCACTGATCCCAGACTGATAGGCAAGAAAGTAGAAGGGACTTCAGGGTATAAAAGGGCAGTCAAAGGTAATCATTCCTCAGGGCTAATATCCGGGGCAGATTATCTTTGGGGGCTTGGTATAGAATGGATAGGGGGTGAAAAGAAACTCAGGACATATATTCCCTTCAGAGATGTGGACCCCTACACGGGTGACAAGGGATATGTTGGAGGTGTTTTTGAGTTGATCCAGGATTTGACCAAGGAATATGAGTCACTGGTCAAATTTCAGTATTTTATATTCGGACTTTCTATCCTCATCATGGGCCTAATATTCGTGGCGCTTCTCCTGATCGTCCACAATGCCGAAGGGATCATAGAGGAGAGGGCAAAAGAGCAAAGGGAGCTTGAGTCTCAATTAAACCACGCTGAGCGCCTGGCCGCCCTGGGTAAAATGGTTGCCGGTGTTTCTCATGAAATCAGGAATCCCCTGGGGATCATTCGAAGCACAGCAGAACTACTGGGCGGAATGCCTGATTCTACTGACGTACAAAAAAAACTTTCGAGCGTTATCACAGAGGAATCAAGCAGATTAAACAATATTGTCACAGAATTCCTGGATTTTGCCCGTCCCCAGGAACCCAATTTCCAGGAATGCTACCTTGAAGAAATTATCAACAAAAATCTCCAGTTCCTCAGCCCCGAACTTGATAAGGAAAACATTTCTGTATATGATAATTTAGACGGCCGGTCTTTGAAACTCAGGGCTGACCCACAACTCCTTTACAGGGCTTTCCTCAATATTTTTATGAATGCTATTCAAGCCATGGAAAATGGCGGTAGCATGACCGTGGATGTGGCCGAGAAAAAAGACCATTATGTGGTAAGTATTGAGGATAAAGGCTGCGGGATTAGGCAGGAAAACCTAAGCAAGATCTTTGATCCCTTTTTTAGCACCAAGGATAACGGAACCGGCCTTGGGATTTCCATTGTCAGGAATATTATCGAAGGACATAAGGGTTCTGTATGGATCGACAGTGAGGTAGGAGACCCGCCTGGGCGACATGGTGCTGGAACAAAGGTCTTCATCAAATTGCCAAAAGGATAGATGATGCTAAGGCCGGAACCTGGAATACGGATTTTGGCTATATAGGAGCCATGAAATATGGACACCATCCTGATTGTGGACGATGAAAAAAACTATCTGTTAGTTCTTGAGGCCTTATTAGGGCCGGAAGGGTATGAAATCATTACAGCCGGCAATGCTCATGACGCCCTGCGTTCAGTCCGGGAAGCAGACCTCGATCTGGTCATTACTGATGTGAAAATGCCGGGCATGAACGGGATAGAGCTTCTTGAAGAAAGCAAGAAAATTAAGCCCGAGCTTCCGGTTATTATTATGACCGCCTATGGGAGCATAGAAATGGCTGTGGAGGCCATGAAAAAGAATGCCTACGATTACATTACCAAGCCCTTCCAAAATGAACAGCTAAAGCTGACTGTTAAAAAGGCCCTTGATAACTACCGTCTTATCAAGCAAAACAAATTGCTGAGCCAGGCCCTTTCAGATCGCTTCCGATATGGGAATATGGTGGGAAAAAGCAAACCCATACTCAAGATCTATGATATCATTGAAAAGGTGGCTCAATCCAAGGCATCCGTGCTTATCACAGGACCTTCAGGCACGGGAAAGGAACTCATTGCCAAGGCTATTCACTATGGAGGATCACGAAGGGACCGCCCCTTTGTCTCTATCAATTGTGGTGCTTTGACAGAAACACTTCTTGAGAGCGAGCTCTTTGGGCATGAGAGAGGCGCCTTTACCGGGGCCGTAGCCCTGAAAAAGGGTCGATTTGAACTTGCAGACAGTGGGACACTCTTCCTGGACGAGGTAGGTAATATGCCTCCTCCCCTCCAGGTCAAGCTCCTTAGAGTGCTCCAGGAAATGGAATTTGAGAGGGTTGGGGGAACCAGGACTATCAAAGTGGATGTTCGTGTCCTCTCTGCCTCAAACAGGGATATTAAAGATGATGTTGCCGAGGGCATATTTCGGGAGGACCTTTTCTATCGGCTCAATGTGATTCAAATCGAAGTTCCCCCTTTGCGTGAAAGGGTTGACGATATTCCTCTGCTTGTGAAGCATTTCATTGAAAAACATGTAAGTGATGAAGACAAAGGCAAGATTGAATTAAGCCCCGAAGTGTGGAAAGCCTTTTATGCCTACTCATGGCCTGGCAACGTGAGAGAATTGGAAAATGTTATTGAACGAGCCGTAGTCCTTAGTTCAGGAGGTGTTGTCACCGTTGAGGAATTACCTGAAGAGTTGATTGGGGCAGAAGCCGAATTAGACGTGGATAGGTTTATTCCTCCCGATGTGCCCCTGCCGACAGCACTGGAGCGAATTGAGGAAAAGCTCATAAGAAGGGCCCTGAATCAGTGTAATAATGTTCAGGCCCATGCAGCCGAAATGTTAGGAATCACAAAAAGCTTGATACAGCACAAAATGAAAAAGTACAACATCGCGGTATAGCGGTAAAAAATTTTGTATCCCTATTTTATCAATAAATTAAATATGATATCTGACGTGGCTCCTAACTTGGCATTTTTTGGTACAAAAATTTGTACTTTTCATGCCCAGAAATTAAAACTGAAATAGCAAAGCCCAAAAAAATACCTCAACAAAACAAACAGTTACATACTAACTGCGCGCAAGATCCATTTTGGCAAACAACTTGCAATAAAAATCGGGAAAGTAATTACTCTTTCCTCCTAAGAGCACCAGCCGCCTATTTGAGCGGCTGGTTTTTTTTTGGCCCTAATAACCTAAGCGCCTAAGTGCCCGTGTATCCCTGGTCCAGTTCTTTTCCACTCTTACTATCAGATCCAAATATATCCGCACTCCGAACATTTTCTCTAACTCCAGCCTCGCTGAGCGCCCGATTGCCTTGATCATTCGCCCCCTTTTTCCAATGAGTACCGCCTTCTGGGATTCTCTTTCCACATGAATACGGGCCGCAATGGAAAGAAGATTTTTCGCGGGTATCTCTTCCATTTTGTCCACTGAGACCGCTGATGAATAGGGCAGCTCCTTACTTGTGTGATAATATATTTTTTCCCGAATGATTTCAGATACCAGGGCAACCTCTGACTGATCTGTTTTCATATCCAGGGGGAAAAACTGAGGGCCCGGCATCAACCTCTCTTTTAGCATGTCAAGAAGCCTGTCCAGGCCATCCCCCTTTATGGCAGAAACAGGAATAATGCCTTCAAAATCATATGCTTGCCGGTAATGGTCAATAACTGGCAACAGGTGCTCTTTTGCCATCATATCGATTTTATTAATGACCAGGATACAAGGTTTTCTCATTTTTTTAAGGTTTTCCACGATGGATGAAATTCTGGGGTCATTGGGATGGCAGATTTCGATCATTAACAGTACCATGTCCACTTCACGACAGGCTGCACGCGCGGATGCCACCATGCTTTCGTGAAGGGCTGACCTGGTGTTGTGGATGCCCGGGGTATCCATAAATATAATTTGAAACCCCTCTCCGTGGTAAATGCCGAGGATGCGATTTCGTGTTGTTTGCGGCTTGGGGGAC
>JAKLQB010000495.1 GCA_022013615.1 Desulfobacterales bacterium
GGGGAAAAATACTATTTAGGAAATATAAATTCTTATCGATTCCACAGGCCAGACTGCCCTTTTGGAAGGAACGTGTCTAAAAAGAATGTTGTCCGGTTTCAATCCCGTTATGAAGCCTTTTGGGCGGGTTACAGCCCGTGCAAACGATGTCGGCCCTGAAACCAGGCCTGCGGTTCACTTGGTTTTGGTACGCGCAAACCCTCAAGACTCCTCAAAGAGGGATTTTTTGATCAGGGCCTTGTCATACGCACCGATAATATCCCTACGGCTCAAAACCCCTAATAATTTTAAGGGATTATCTGAAGACACCACGGGCAAAATAGAAAAATCCTTCAAGGTGATCGTTTCAAGGGCACTGTAGAGGTTGCTATCCAGGGCCACGGTAACAACCTCTTTTGTGGCAAGATCCTTTACCACCACCAGGTCTTTCAGGTTCTCATCAAAGACCGCCCCATGATAATCAAGAAATGAGAGCATGCCTGTCAGATTGCTCTCATCATCTACAACAGGAAAGCTGTTGTATTTGCTCTTGGATATCTTTTCTGCTAATTTTCCAAGGCTTAGATTTTCGGGAATGGTCTCGACTGCCGGATTCATCACGTCTTTTACACTGATTGACTTTAAGACATTCACCTCTTTTCCGGCCCTGATGTTTACTCCCCTCCGTGCCAGTTTTAATGTATAGATAGATTCCTTTAAAAGCTGGCCACTTGCCAGGGAGCCTATAATGCACGCAATCATAAGTGGAAGTATTATCTTGTAGTCACCGGTCATTTCAAAAAGAATCAATATGGCATTCAATGGCCCATGAGTTGTTGCACTCACCACTGCTCCCATGCCCACGATGCTGTATGCTCCGGGAGAGGCTGTCATACCGGGAAAAATAGCATGAACCCCGGTCCCAAAAAATCCTCCCGCCATGGCTCCCATGAAAAGCGAAGGTGCAAAAATGCCACCTGAACCTCCTGAACCAATAGTAATGGATGTGGCCAGTATCTTACACAGAACCAAAAGAAACATTAACCACCAGGAAAGCTCTTGCATAAGGGCCAGATCAATGGCCTCATACCCAACACCCAACAGTTGGGGAAAGACAAGCGCCATAGCACCCAGGATCAATCCCCCCAGAACAGCCTTGAGGTATTCGGGGAATTTCAGACCGTCGAATATGTCCTCCAGGCGATAAAGTACTTTTGTGAATATGACGCCAACCAAGGCACAAAAAAGGCCAAGGATAACATACAGGGGGAGTTCCCACGCACTTATCAGTTCGTAGGCAGGAACAATAAATGCCGGAGCATCCCCTAAGAAATAGCGGGAAACAGCAGTAGCCGCAACTGAGGAGATGACAATGGGGCTGAATGTGGCCAGGCCAAAGTCTCCCAGGACGATCTCAAGGGCAAACATTAAACCGGCTATGGGGGCATTGAAGGTTGCGGCAATACCAGCGGCTGCGCCGCAACCTACCAGGGTTCTAATCCGATCAGCGGAGACCTTAAGCTCCTGGCCTATGGTCGACCCGATGGCAGAGCCTATTTGAACGATCGGCCCTTCCCTTCCAACCGATCCCCCGGTGCCGATGCATATTGCAGATGCCAGAGACTTAATAAAGACAACCCGCTTTCTTATGATACCGCTTCTAAGGGCAACTGCTTCCATGACTTCTGGTACTCCATGCCCCTTGGCCTCCCTGGCAAAAAAATAGACAAGAGGCCCCACCAAAAGGCCTCCCGCGGCAGGTATCCCTACCCTGAAATACCATGGGATCGACTGAACCGCATCAATCAAATTGCCTGCAGATCCATAAAAAATTGATTGAAAGAATTCTATGAGATAGCGAAAACCAATGGCTCCAAAGCCACCGGCAAGTCCAACAA
>JAKLQB010000496.1 GCA_022013615.1 Desulfobacterales bacterium
CCTAGACTTCATCATGTCCGATAAGGGTCAGGCAGTGTGGGCTAACGCCTTCCTACGGCCTGTGCGTGCCAGTGCCATGTCGCCCGAGCTGGCGGCCAAGTTTCTGCCTGAATCGGAGTACAAGCGTGCCAAAGCTGTCAACTGGGAGAAGATGTCCAAAGTTCAGAAGACCTTCCGTGACAGGTATCTATCCGAGGTACGATAGCCAATCCTCCCGGCGCACCCTCGTCGTAACGGGGTGCATCGGGCTCCAAGATACTTTTAAAAACCAAGTGAGAATAGGTGCAGCGCCGCATTAATCCATACTTAATCTTTATGATTGCCCCGGCAGTGGCCGTGTTTGGGGCTTTTTTTATTCTGCCCATGGCTAGGCTGGCCTTGGCCTCTGCAGCCGGTCCCTCGGGCTTTGGGATCTATCTCGCTTGCTTTACCACGCCGCGCTACTTTGAGACCCTGATGTACACAATACTCCTTTCCGCAGCCGTTACCTTGGTCACCCTCGTAATTTCAGGGGTTTCTGGAGTTTTTCTCACTCGCAACGATTTCCCTGGAAAAAACGTCCTTATCGCCATGCTGACGTTTCCACTGGCCTTTCCGGGAGTAGTGGTCGGTTTCATGATCATCCTTTTGGTTGGTCGCCAGGGACTCGTCGGTGAATTAACAGAGTCAGTCACGGGTGAGAAGCTCGTACTCGCTTACTCCATGATGGGCCTGTTCCTGGGATACTTATATTTTTCCATCCCACGCGTAATCATCACCATAATGGCAGCGGCTGAAAAGATCGACATAAGTCTGGAAGAGGCAGCCCGATCTTTAGGGGCATCACCATTGCAAGTTGTCAAGGATGTTCTCATTCCAGCACTGGTTCCAGGCCTGATTTCTTCTGGGGCCATCTGTTTCGCCACGTCCATGGGGGCATTCGGAACGGCCTTTACTCTGGCCACGGATATTGACGTTTTACCCATTGTCATCTACACTGAGTTTACCTTGTTGGCCAACATTGCTACGGCCTCGGCATTGTCAATCGTGCTCGGCATTATTACCTGGGTGGCCCTGTCGGTGGCCCGCACGGCGGCTGGGACCACAGTGGCGGCGGGGGGCTAAAAATGAAAAAACGTTCCCACCTCTTTTACGTTCAGCTCCTTTTGACCCTTCTGGTCTGCGCTTTTCTCATCGTGCCTGTGATACAATCAGTGATGGCTGGACTAACGGCTAATTTCCTCGTCGGTGTGAAAAGCGGCTTGACCCTGCGTTGGTTCGTAAAGGTCTGGGAGCTTTACATGGACACAATTTTTCGTTCTATCTTTATCGGCCTGGCCTGTCTGTCTATCACGCTGGTTGTTGGTGTGCCAGCTGCCTACGCCATGGTGAAAAAGCAGAACCGGCTCACCCGTCTATTTGAAGAATTCCTAGTAATGCCCCTGGCTATTCCAGGCCTGGCCATAGCCCTGGCCCTGCTCATAAACTACGGCATGTTCACAGACTTCCGGAGGAGTTCGCTATTTATTCTGGTGGGCCATGTCATTTTTACTCTCCCCTTTATGGTTCGCTCTGTTATCGCAATAATGAGCTCCGTCAACCTAAACAATTTTGAAGAAGGTGCAGCCAGTCTGGGTGCTGGGTTCTGGAATCGGTTCTTCCAGATCGTTGTGCCCAATGCCATGCCCGGCATCCTGGCAGGTTCGCTTATGGTATTTACCCTCTCCATAGGCGAATTCAATCTGACCTGGATGCTCCACACACCACTGACCAAAACCCTGCCCGTAGGTCTTGCGGACAGTTATGCTTCCATGCGTCTGGAGATTGGCTCGGCATACACCATAGTTTTCTTTCTCATGATTATTCCGCTGCTGATGGGCATGCAGCGGGTGGCCCGGCCCCGAAAAAAGGAGTTTCCTATGGAAAAAACCGACCAACTGCATGAAGGAACACTGGACTCTCCAGAGAAAAAAACGGCGGCCTCGCCGGCTTACCGTGATAGCAACAAGGAGAGAAGCCCCGTATCCGGCACATCCCTTCAGCTGTTAAACTGTGCCAAGACATTTGAAGACGGCACTGAGGCATTGGAGCCCTTCAATCTGACAGTCGACGCCGGCGAAACCGTGGTCATTTTAGGACCCTCCGGGTGCGGAAAGACCACTATGCTGCGAATCCTGGCCGGGCTCGAGTCCCCAAATCCTGGAGGCAGTGTCTTTTTTGGAGAGGAGGACGTCACCGATGTGCCAATTGAAAAGCGAAACGTGGGTATGGTCTTCCAGAGCTACGCTCTGTTTCCAAATATGAGCGTGGCCGATAACATCGCATACGGTCTTAAGGTGCGTGGTGACCGCGGGGCGGCCAAAGAAAAACGGGTAAATGAGATGCTTGATATGATGAAGATTAAGGATCTCAGGAATCGGAGCATAGATCAACTTTCGGGCGGACAGAAGCAGCGGGTGGCC
>JAKLQB010000497.1 GCA_022013615.1 Desulfobacterales bacterium
ATTGAATATTGACGATTTGTGGTATCGCTTCGCTCTGTCTTTTCTATTAAAATCGATAGAATTCCTTAAATATTCAATCTGGCTATGGCATAAATCATGCGCAAACATGATGTGATTTGAACAAATAGGTACTAAATCACCCAGGTTCCCTGTCTGTTTTTTCATAGAGGTATTTTAAGGAATATTATCTATACTTATATATCTATTAAACTATATGATGCTATTTGTCAACCATTTTTTTATGAATTAATTGTTATTTGCATAATTTATATACCCTAACGCGGCTGTTTCTTTCTTACCCATTAGACAAAATTGTTTGAAGTTCCTCCTGCAAATACTTCAGGCGATCTATCTCATCCTCGTCGATTCTGTCTCCCATTTCCCCGGATTTTACACGCTTCTTAAGCATCTTGAGCTCATTTTCAAGATCAACAATGTTATTCAGCACCATGGTCTGCATGTCAGGCACGGCCTCTTCACCTGGTGGTTCCTCGTAAGCGGCTTCCCTTGGTTTCAACACAAGTTGTTGTTTCCACCTTGGAATATGCGCCTCCAGGTTGAATCTCTCCTGAATCTTTTTGGCCAATGCCTCACTAGCCGTGGGCTCACCGTGAACCACAAAAACACGAGGTTTACTCTCAAAATTACTGACCCATTCAAGGAGATCATCCTGGTCGGCGTGGGCCGAAAAACCACCTATGGTGAAAACCTTTGCCCTTACAGCTACATCTTCACGGAATATCCTAACTCGTTTTGCTCCTTCAACAATTTTACGCCCCGTGGTTCCCTCTGCCTGGAATCCGACAATAACGATACTTGCGCCTTTCCGCCATAGATTATGCTTCAAATGGTGCTTTATACGCCCGGCCGTACACATGCCGCTCCCCGCAATTATAATAGCGGAACCGGTTTTTTCATTGATGGCTATGGATTCCCTTGTGCTTTCCGTGAATTTAAGATTCGGCATATCAAATGGGTCATAACCTTCCTCCACAATGGCCTGGGCCTCTTCGTCGTAGTACTTTTTGTTTTTCCGAAAGATCTCTGTTGCCTTGATAGCCAATGGGCTATCCAGATAAATTGGGATATCAGGGATAAGTCCTTTTCGATGAAATTCACCCAGGATATAAAGAATTTCCTGCGTCCTTTCTACGGCAAAGGCCGGGATGATGATCTTCTCATCTTTGGATACACTATAACGGATCGCCTCAACCAGTTCGTCCTTGCTGTCTTCAAAGGACCGATGCTTACGGTTGCCGTATGTAGATTCAATGAAAAGATAATCCGCATCAAAAATCTCATGGGGGTCCCTGACAATCAATTGATTCTGCCTCCCAAGGTCTCCTGAAAAAACGATTTTAAGGGGCTCACTTTTCTCTTCGACCCACAATTCCAGGATAGAAGATCCCAGGATATGCCCGGCATTTCTGAGTCGAGCCTTTACACCTGGCTCAACCTCAACAACCCGGTCCCTTTCCGTTGGAGAAAACAACTTTAAGCTTGCCTCTGCATCCTCTGTCGTATAAAGGGGGTCTAACTCCCCTTTACCTTGCCGCTTGTTTTTCCTGTTTTGCCATTCTGCATCCATCTCCTGGATATGAGCTGCATCCAGGAGCATAACCTGGCACAGTTCAGCAGTCGGAGGAGACGTAATGATCTGGCCCTTAAAACCATCCCTCACCAATTTGGGAATCCTTCCGCTGTGGTCGATATGCGCATGAGTAAGAAAAAGTGTCTCGATTTCCCCCGGATCAAAACCCCAGTCCCCCCAGTTTCTACTCTCCATCTGTTTCCCGCCCTGAAAAAGGCCGCAATCCACAAGAATCTTTTTGCCACCGGGGCTTTCAATGAGAAAGTTTGATCCGGTAACCGATCCAGCTGCTCCCAAACATGTTATTCTAATCATCCCAAGCTCCTTTCTTCCTTCCTTATCTGCTAAGTTATTTTTGCGCAAGCCCTAAGAATATCAGATGCCTTTGGACCACAGTTGAAAAGAAGATCAAAGGTAGACAGATTTGATATGAACGACCCCCACAATTGCGGATAGACAGATGGGCGAGGGTTGAAGAACTTTAGCTCAATGCCTGCCTTCTCAAAAGCCTCTTCATCGAGATATTTTTTTGCGCTGCGCTGGGCCAGAAATTGGGAGGCCCCCAATTGTCTGCATATTTCCACAGAAAGCCGTGGCTCATTTACCTCAACTCCAAGTTCCGACAGCAACACCACCCTGGAGGAAATCCCCAGGTTTTTCTTCATATGTTGGATGATCTCCAAATTCAGGTCAATCAATTTTTCGAATCTTTCCGAAAAAACCTTTTCCAATAAACTCAGATGCTCCTCCAAATACGGGGCGTTTGCATAGGCAGACTCTATACTCGCCAGGTGTTTTTCGGCCCAGCGCCCCTCGCGGCATATCTTTACTTCATTGATCTTTTGAAGCCCCAGGCCCTTTTTCCAGACCGGGACAGTCATCCACAGAGTACCCTGGTCATTTTTGAATCGATTCCTGGTTAACCAGGTCGTACCTCGCGGAAATTGGACCGCGTCCATTATAACGAGCACATCCGATCGAAGGGCCTTGGCAAAAAAGCCGGGAAAGGGTGCAAAATATGGTTGATACGCAGAGACAATCATCGGTCAAGAAGTATTCAATTAGTTGAAAAGTTGTGGAGCGTTGATTTTCATTTCACTGACCTTACATGTTTAGCTGGGATTTTACAAGGCGGTTATTGGAGACCTGCAAATTCTGTTCTTTTTCACAAAAATTGAATAAAAGTGTTGACATTAATAGAATATACTATGTATAGAGTGTCCGGTATGTAATGAAGGTTTTTGTGCTGCTATTAAAACCTTTTTCTTAACCGTGCCTGCGTAAAGCAGGTTGTCAATAAACTTTTTTTTAAAAGGAGAGATGTATGGCTGCAAAGAAAACGACAAAAAAGGCAAAAGCAAAGAACGTAACCCCAAAGCTGAAAGCGGCGGCAGTAAAAAAGCCAATGACCAAATCTGCCATTATTAGTGAGGTTGTCGGGAAGACAGATCTGACCAAGAAACAAATCGCCTCGGTGTTTGACGAACTGGCAATCATCATCGAACGCCACATTAAGCAACGGAGTGCTGGCCAGTTCACCTTACCAGGACTCTTGAAGATTGAGGTGAAACGAAAACCTAAGACCAAGGCTCGCAAGGGCATTAATCCTTTTACCGGAGAACCAATGACAATCAAGGCCAAGCCTGCCCGCAACGTTGTTAAGGTTCGCCCTTTAAAGAGACTGAAAGATATGATTGCCTGATGACAGGGTAGCGTTTTTACTTCTACAAAAAGGGCGGGCTCAGTCCGCCCTTTTTGTATTTCGAAAGAATACTCTCTAAATCCTATAGATACCTGTGACACGATGGAAATCCTGGATAACATACGCATAAGCCTGGACATGCAAGAAATCAAGAAAGTACTACACATGGAAGGTAGAGCGGACTCGATCCATATCCAAGCCCTTATAAAGGAGGTGCAACCCCTTATCAGGGCCAGGGCCGTATACAGGGATTGTTATTTAGAATCAAAACCTGAAGATGCTATAATTATCGATGGTATCCGTTTTACCAGCCGGGTTTTGCGCAGACATATGGATAATGTAGGGCGTGTTTTCCCGTTTGTGGTCACCATAGGCAGCAAACTAATAGAATACGCCAGGGCGTGCAAGGATTTTCCCAAACAGTACTATCTCGATACAATTGGAAATATAGCGCTCATCACAGTACGAAAATACCTGGAAGATCATTTGCGATCCAAATATGCTCTCGGTTGTATTTCCTATATGAGCCCTGGGTCCCTGAAGGATTGGGATCTTGAAGGGCAACGGCCGCTATTTTCAATTCTCGGGGATGTGCAGGCCTCCATAGGTGTGTACCTGACTGAAACCCTTCTTATGATTCCGACCAAATCACTATCCGGTATCTTCTTTCCCACGGAAATACCATTTTATAGCTGCCAGTTGTGTCCCCGCGAAAACTGTCAATCAAGGAAGGCCAAGTACAGTGAAAAGCTGGCCATAGAATATGGAATTCAAACTGTTACCAATTGTTAGTCCTCGCTAATAAAATAATCGGAGATGACTCCCATGAAGGGATTATATTTTATTGCGTAATGGCTAAGCCCCTGCTTCACAAAACCTTCGGAAATTTTCTTGTCTTCCCCAATAAGTCTGTCTTCTTTCTCACCCCATGCCTGTTTGTCCAATGATAGGACTTCTTCCACTTTTTTTCTATAAAAGTCAGCCACGGGAAGGTCTGACCAGGCATTCACAAACCAGGGCATAACTCTCCCCACCTTTTTCAGGAAGAGATTGTGCTCTTCTCCAAAATTAAGGCAGGACCCTTCAGTGAAGTTTACCATATGAGACATCTCTCCATAGTCAATATACTTACCATTAGCGCTTATCTCATACGCCTTAGTGTCAGGATATGGGAAAAAAAACGACCAGCGGTAACGACCCGGTTTAGCCTTTCCCATTAATCTGATGGTAGCCATTACGTCATCATGTGTCTCGTCAGGCAGACCGATCATCAAAAAAACTGAAGTGTGCATCCCAAATTGATGGGCAGTCATTATTGCCTTAATGATCTTTTCGTTTTTCATATGGCGTTGGAGCACTTTTTTGCGAACGCTCTCACTACCGCTTTCAACCCCAAACTTGACAATCTTACAATTTGCTTCAGATAAACAGCGCGCCCGTTCTTCGTCGAAAAAACCGACATGAGCGTTCACCACAAAAGGGATAGAACATATCTTTTTGTAGGCCATGCAAAAATCTATCACATACTGTTTATAAAAGGTGAAAAGGTCATCATCAAAAATAAACATCTTAATATTTCGATAAGTTCTGACAAGATATTTAATCTCATCAATTACCTGTTCTACATCAAAATGCCGGATATAATTAAGCTGTTTGAAACTACAATTAAGATCATTTCGATAATGAGATACCATCTGGTGATTGAAGCAGTATGTGCAGGAAAACGGGCATCCGCGAGAGGCCATTAAACCGACCCAGCCATTTTTTGCATCAATAATCCTCTGGAAATCAAAAATATCATAGTCCTTGAACGGCAGCTTCCTGAGATCCGGTAATGGTCTGACAGGGTTAATCCGAATTTTACCATTTTGCCTGAACCCGAGATTTCTCACTTCTGAGACATCTTCTCCCCTGGAAATTTTTTCCACAAATTCTAAAAAAGCGTCTTCTGCCTCACCGCGAAAGATATAGTCAAATGAGCTTGTCTTTAGCGTTTCCTCCGGTGCAGCCATGGCATGAATTCCACCACATACCAGGGGAACAGAAGTTGCCTCGGCCGCCCATTCAGCAAGTTTTTTTGCATAAGGCCATTGATTAGTGACCACTGAAAATCCCACAATATCCGGCGCCATATATTTAAGCCGCTTCATAAAATCTTCTTTAGAAGGTAAAGGATCAATATCTTCGCAAAGCTGCCATAACGCTACAGTATGTCCGGCTTTTTTAAGCAATGCGGACATATGGGCAATGCCATAATTAAAGCCCAGTTGCGAGTTTGCATTAGGGTAAATGAAAAGTATCTTCATGTTCTATTTAAACCTGATTGTGCCCGCTTCTAAGATGCATGATGCGAGTGATTATGTCCTCTACTTCAATTGCGGAGGGATCGGTCAAAGTGTCCACGTGTACGATATTGCTGCTTTTTCGTCCATATGCACTCCACCGGCGGATAAAACGCATGTTATTTGAACCTGCGAAAATCGTTACACAAGGAGTTCCCAGAGCTGCCGCGATATGCTGACATGCAGAGTCATAGCCTATAAATTCGTCGCATTTTGCAATCAAAGCAGCTATCTCTCCAATTCTGCTTTGAATACCAATGAGGCCCCAGCCAAAACTCACATTATCCCCTGAACCAAATGAGGAGTGTAACACAGAATGACCTTGTTCCTTAATAGTATTCATTAGTGTGTTTGTGTAATCCAGCTCCTCATCGCCAAATCCTTTATCCAATAGTATTACGGTGTTTGGTTCCTGCAATAGTGTCAGGAGCAGTTCTTCCTCCAGACGCCTGCCAACCCTTTTGCGCGGATTAGCGCCAACCCCGAAATTTGCGACAATAATTCTTTTTGCACCTTTGTTTCGTAACATTTCACAAAAGTGTGTTGCAATGTCCACATAAGGTCTTGTAATCCACACCTCAGGATAACAAAAGTTTTTATCACCCAGTATTTTATCTAACCACGAGTTTGCCAATTCTGCCATAGACATGGTTTTGTTCAAAGAACTGTCAGAGCGGCTATCGAAAAAAAAGTAACGGTCAAGTGGAAACAGCGGCAAAACACCAAGTTGGGAAAGGCGAGAGTCCGGATCCATAAGAATGGTCTCTTCTGCCGGGCAAGAAGCCGTTTCCTCCTGAATAATTTTTAGCGCAGAATGCCAGCTTGACAAGCGTTCCAATAGCCCTCCTTTCCTGGAATACGTAAGTCTTCTTATTTTGATCCTGGGGTTTCCGCCATAAAGTTCTTCTAATTTGCTGCTGCCAATAAACACAAATTCTGCTTCGGGGAAGATCATGTTTAACCGCTGGAAAACCACACTTGTGATGGCAACATCTGCGCCAATGGTGACACGGGATAATAATATTATTTTTCGAATAGGTTTTTGGCTGGATAAAGAGTTATTATTGATTCGTATTCTGTTTATTCGGTCAATAAGGTCCTTAGACGAATACATTCCAAAATCATTCAAGGTGAGGTCAAGCTCTTTGCCTGCCGGGACATTGCGACAACATGTAATCACCTGAGCCATTACCTTATTGTAGGTCATTGTTTGTAATTCTTCAAAATCATCACATAAGCTCTCCACAATAATGCTAAAAAGCGCCTCTGCTGAAGGATTGATAAGCTTCGGATCCTCTGAAAAGGTCGTCATCTCACAAAGCAGATCAATATAATCCTTTTCGTAATAACAATCCTTTAGATAGTAATCCAGAAAAGAGTAGGCAATCTGACGCGACAGTCGTCTCATACTGTTCGGGTCAACGTCCTGGGTTGTCAGGGCAGACCATTTTTCGCTATAATAAGAAGATTTCATTGGTTATGAAACTTTCCGAAGCAGGTTTTCGCTTCCCTCAAATACCGTTTCAGGTTTTATCATTGACATACATTCATGATCGCGAGGGCATTCTTTCTTATGACAGGGGGAACAATCCAATTCCTGGCGTAAGACAAGCGTTTTTTCAAGATTCGCAGCAGTATATCGCGGATCAGTGGGTCCCATAATTACAACTACCGGGACATTGAAAGCAACCGCATAGTGCCTGGGACCAGTATCATTTGTTATTAGAAGCTGGCATCTTTTCATCAAATATTTCAAAAGGGCCAAATCAACCCTGTCAGGGCCGGTGTTGACAATCCTTGCCTTACTGGTCTCAATAATAGATTGTGCTATATTATCTTCTCCGGGGCCGACAAACAGTAAAACCTTGCAGTCCCATCGTTTGATAAACAATTCGGCCAGCTTTGCGAAATATTCAGGGGGCCAGCATTTGGAAGAACCATATTTTGCGCCGGGATTCAATCCGATGACCATTGTGTCAGATTTTATTCCGTATTTGTCAAGAAGTTGTTTCCCTTTTTCTTCAAGTGATTCAGACAGAAAAAGACTGGGCTTCATCACATCCGGAATTTTCAAGTTTAGCCAGCGGCAGATTTCCATGTAATAGTCTGCCATGGGAACAGGCAAAACCCCGTTTTCAGAATGAATGGGCTTCGGACCACCATTTAACAGAAACGATCTAAAATTTCTGCGGTATCCGTATATTTCCTTTACCCCGCCAAACCATACAATCAGGGCAGAGCGGAGAGAACTCGGTAATAGGATAGCAATATCCGGCTTTAGACTGCGGATAGTTTGCTGCAATTTTAAAAACCCTCTTGTTGTTTTGTCATCACACCCGACAATTTGATCAAACCAGGGCCCATCCTCAACGACACCCTTAGCATAATTTCTTATAACGCCTATAATTTGAGCTTCACGAAAGTTCTGCCTCAGGCAATGAAACGTGGGAGTCGCCATTACAACATCACCGACCCAATTGGGGCAATAGACCAGAAGTGTTTTAGGTTTTGGTTCCATAGGGTTTGCACCGTTAGTGTATACTACCCATCGCAAGTGCTTCCGAAAGCTTTTCCTTCACTTTTTCAACACTGATTTTTCGCATACAGATCCTGTCAAGGCCAGGGCATTGCTTCTTATAGCAGGGTGCGCAGTCTACGCAGGCTTGGACCACAAGGTTCTCGCTTCCATAGGGTGCGGTTCGCCTCGGGGATGTTGG
>JAKLQB010000498.1 GCA_022013615.1 Desulfobacterales bacterium
AACAATCATCTTAATCAGCATATTTCTCTTAGGTGGCCTTTTTGTTTGCGGCGATATACTGGCTTACGACTTCACCGATTGGTATCATGGAGCCTCCGGCTATGAGGATGCCCTCGAAGAAGTAATAGGTGAGGAAAAGCCTTTAATCCTCTATTTTCATAGCGAGTCCTGTAAATGGTGCAAAAAGCTGGATAGTGAATATCTTGCTTCTTACGAGGTGGATCAATTCATGAGCAATATTCCCAAAGTTGAAATCAGTTCTGCTGAAGAGGCCCCTGAGAAAGCACTATATGATAAATATGGCGTGACCGGGGTTCCGGCATTCTTTGTGCTTATACCATCCATGGATTCCAAACCCGCCAAAAGCATATCTCCTTTTATGAAAGACAAGCATAAGACAACCGATGAATTTATCAGTGCCATCAAAGAAAGGATAACATACAAATATAACAATAAAGGATATTCCCTGTTCAAGAATAAACAGTATGAAGAGGCCCTTAAATACTATGAAATGAGCCTGAAGTTCGATCAGAGAAATGTTTACGCGTATTACGCAATGGGGCTGGTGTATCACACTATTAGCTACAACCAAAAGGATTCAGACCTTTTGGAAAAAGCTAAAGAAAATTATTCAAAGGTCCTTGAGATAGATCCGAATCACGAGGAGAGTATAAAGGGCTTAGAGAATCTCAGGAAAAGTAAGAGTCAGTAAAAGAAAGATTTAATTTTTCCATTCACCAGATTTAAAATCTTCGCCTTTCAGTCGAATAAAGGGCTTTATAAGGTGATATTATGAAAAAAATGCTGCTGGTTTCTATTATAGCGTTGCTATTTGGTTGCGCTACCCTTTTCTCCTGTTCCAATAACAAAGAAGCAGAATCAGAGAAAGGAATAATTGAAACATTTACCGATAAAACCGCAAAAGACGTGGCGGGCAGGATTCTTGTCCCAATGGAAAAAGCACGTTCCGTCAAAGATCAGCAAGAAGATAGATTCAGTGACATGGAGGAAAGTTTAAAAGAGCAGTAATATTGGAGTAGGCTACTGCTATTTCGTTCTTTTTCTATTCTTCCTCCTCCAGAACGTTCCCATAACTCGATCTCATCACTTTTTTGTCGAATTTGCCAACACTGGTCCGAGGTATTTCATTTACAAAGACGAACCTGTCAGGTATCCACCATTTCAATATCTTCCCCTCTTCCACATACTGCGCCAAATGTTCCTTCAGCTCCTCTTCGGAGATATCCCCCTTGTATTCATCTTTGGGCACTAACAGGACCACCGGGCGTTCTCCCCATTTATCTGACTGGGCCCCAAAAACCGCAACTTCCTGGACCTTTGGGTGCATGTTTATCAGATTTTCCAGTGTGAGGCTGGAGATCCATTCCCCGCCACTCTTTATCACATCCTTAGACCGGTCAATGATCAATACGCTTTCCTCTTCATCAATGGTTGCCATGTCTCCGGTGTGCATCCAGCCATCTCGCCACAGCTCCTTTGATTTTTCTTGCTCCCTGTAGTAGCCCAATGTAAGCCACGGGGCTCTAAGAACAATCTCACCAACGGCTTTTCCATCCTTTGGCACATTATTCCCTTGTTCATCCACTACTCTCTGTTCCACAAATGCCGGCGCCATGCCTGTTCCGCTCAGAAACTCTATCTTCTTGTCTTCCGGCCAACTGAACATGTGGGGTTTTAGATACTGTAGGCCTGCTTTGGTATATACCTCTGTCATGCCCCATCCGGAACAGATGTCCATGCCGAGCTCCTTCGCCTTTTTTGCAAGTATGGTGTTTAGCCGCATGCCCCCGCCTTCGTAGATAAGCCCCTTTAAATATTTTCTATAGTGTTCGATTTCCGGATGGGAGATAATCATATTAAGCATGGTAGCGACACAGGCCATATAGCCGCCCTGCTCAGGGCTTTTTTCTCTCTTGAGTATTTCTAAAAACGTTTTTGGGTCGAATCTGCCCGGATATACCTGTTTGCACCCGAGGAACGTCGCCATATATGGAACACCCCAGCCGTGGGCGTGAAACATGGGTACGAGTTGAATTGTCAGATCACGGCGCGGATCCAGACCTCTTTCGCCTGAAAAACCCTGAAGCATGTTTGCCCATATTAGCGTGTGCATTATGTGCTGCCGGTGAGTAAAGAAGCATATCTTTGGATCTCCGGTCGTACCGGTTGTATTACTTAAAGATGCCACTGTGTTTTCATCGAGATCAGGGTACTCATATTCAGGCAATGCGGAGCGCAGCAATTCCTCATATTCTGAGATCGGGTTTAATTTTGTCTCTGGCAGCTTTTCATCATCAGTTAACACGATATAGTGCTTAACTGTTTTTAATCTATCGCTTATTGATTCGATTGTCGGAATAAAATCTTTATTAAACATAAGGACATCATCTTCCACGCGGTTTATAAGGTAGATCATCTGTTGTGGCGTAAGAAGTGGATTCCCCATATGCACCATTGCGCCCATACAGGGTATGGCAAAATATGCTTCAAGGAAGCGGTGTGTGTTCCACTCAAAGCAAATTACCTTTGAACCCTGTTCTACACCCAGGTCCTTAAGGCCGTTTGATAAGCGCTGGCATCTTTCATAAAGCTGGACATAATTTCCCCGAAAAAGATCCTTATAAACAATTTCACTTTCAGGTCGCATCTTTGCAGCATGTTCCAGTAAATGTTTTAGAATCAACTGGTATTCAAAGCCAATTTTTGGAAATCTTTGCTCTTGCGCCATGATCAGCCTCCTTATGATTATATGATCTCACAGACATTTCTAATATCAGATTTGTTTCCCCCGCGCTACTCAAAACCAGGGAAACGTCAAAATCAGATGAAATCATACCAAAAGACCTTGCCCCGGGGCCATATAGGGAGGTGGGAAAAGAGGCAAGGAAAGCCGAACGAGGCATATGGTCACTGGGTGAAGAGTGAGGCGAGAAGTAAGGTTCTTAATGTAAATCAGAGACAAAACGCCCTTGTATTATTTATTCGCCATTCTGTAACTTCCTTTTTAAGTCGTTTTTCATTGTTGGACCATACCTCCGAGTTTAAGCTTATCTGATTTTCTCAGCCCTTTAACCACCAAGTCATACGAGTCATTAATTATGGCTAATAATTCATCATTTGGAATGGAACCATCCAGGATAATAGTGTTCCAGTGTTTTTTGTTCATATGATAGCCAGGCTGAACAGCACTATAAACCGCCCGGAGGTGCAAGGCAAGGTCAGGATCGCATTTGAGATTTTTCAATAAAGTTCATACATCGCCAACCGCCCATCAAGACCACCATTGGAGAGCGGCTTCTTCCACGACGGTTTCAACCCAATGTTCTTTATGTACTTCCGTTCACCAAAATAAATATAGGCCGTTGAACCACTGCAACGCTGCTTAAGGAAATCACCAAATCTTTTATAGAAACTGCAAAGGTCCATGTCTTTGCCCGTTCTGATTCCGTAAGGGGGGTTGCAGAAGATTGTTTTTCCTTGGATATTCTCGATATTGAAAACATCGTGTTGTTTTATCTCGATGACATTTTCTTTGTCAATCAATGAGCAATTATGGATCGAAGACTCGATGGCTTCTAAAGATATATCGCTGCCCGCAATGAAACCTTTTGGTATGGGTGTTATTTTTTGCATCCCTTCATTTTTGACCTGATTCCAAAGCGAAGAATCGAAATCAGGTAGTCTTTCAAACCCGAATTTCCCGCGTAGAATAGCTGATGGAGTGTGGGAGGCATGCATATAGCCCTCACAGAGCAACGTACCTGATCCGCAGAATGGATCGTATAAGGGTAACCTGCCATCCCATCCTGATAATTTTATTATTGCTGCTGCTAACGTCTCAACCATAGGCGCCTGTACGGATTTATTGCGGTAGCCACGCCTGTGGAGAGAGCCACCGGACGTATCGAGACTGATTGTCGCTTGATTTTTCTCAATATGCAGGTTTATCCATAAATCAGGATCTCTTGTATCAATTGAAGGGCGTTCACCTGTGCGGGTGCGAAAATAATCGACAACTGCATCTTTCAAACGGAGTGCAGCGAATTTCGAATGCCTGATGGTGCTATGGGGCACTGTTGCAAATACGGCGAATGTTTGGGAAGGATTCAGAAAATCTTCCCATTGGACTTCTGACGCCCTTTTGTATAAATACCTGTCAGAATGACAATCAAAAAACAT
>JAKLQB010000499.1 GCA_022013615.1 Desulfobacterales bacterium
AAAACAGGAAAGGATATTGGGATACTGTATGACATACTCAAGAGGGATAACTACGACAAAATATCGAGTGGCCGCCTGGTTCATCTTGTTAATGGCGGTTGTTTTGTTTCAGATGCCGTCGGCCCGCGGTTCTGATCAGCCGGCGAAACGTACTGTGGAACAGACCTACCCCGGCCTGGCCACAGGCGTGCTCAAATCTGCAAAATTAACAATGTTGGGAAATGGGGTTTTATTGACGGCTGAAGGGGTTCAGATTGATGAATCGATGTTGAAGGAGATGTTCAAAGATTCAAAGCCGGAAATACAGAAACAGTTAAATAAGAACCTCTTTTTTGTTTTAGAGCAACAGGCGACAGAAAGGATTCTTCTTCACGAGGCATACAAGGCCGGTCACAAAAAGGATGACCCTGAGGATCAGGTGATCATGATGTACCTGAGTGACAAAGGTTCGGGAGTGACTGTTTCTGATGAGGAAGCAGAGGCCTTCTATGGTCAGAACAAGGCGATGGTAGGGGGTATGCCTTTTGATGAGGTAAAAGATGCTGTCAAAGGTTTTCTCTTGCAGAAGAAAAAGGAGGAAGCAGTGGGGAAATATCTTCAGACACTCTGGCAAGGCATGGACATTCGAGTTGACAGGGAATGGGTCAGGAAGCAAAATGCCCTTGCGATGGACAACCCGGTGGATATTGCCCGTAGATCGGGGAAACCTACCTTGGTGGAATTTGGCGCAACCGGCTGCAGACCCTGCGACATGATGCAGCCCATTTTGGACAAATTGAAAAAGAAATATAAAGACAGGATCAACGTGCTTTTTGTGCATGTGGGAGAGCAACAGATATTAGGCGCCCGATTCGGTATCCGTGCTATTCCGGTCCAAGCATTCTTTGACAGTAACGGCAAGGAGGTCTTCAGGCATGAGGGCTTTTACCCGCAAGCCGAGATCGAGAAAAAACTTGCCGCCATGGGGGTAAGTTAGATGAAAAAGTGGATCCGGACGATTCTATTAGGTGTGGTAGCGTTATTAGCCGTTTATAGTGTGATCAGGTTTCAATTTTTTCCTGACACGGGTGAAGTAAAAGGGGTGCCTCTTGAGAATGTGGCGAGGGACATTTCGAAAGCGCTGCCTGAGACCGGGTCAGGGGAAGTGAGAGAGGTGCCGGTAAAGGGGATGGTGACCATGCTGGATCTGGGGGCCGACTCCTGCATCCCCTGCAAGATGATGGCGCCGATCTTGACAAAAATGGAAAAGCAATATGACGGGAAGGCGGCCATTATCTTTATTGATGTCTGGAAGCACCGCGAGCAGGCAAAGCGATTCGGCATCCGGGCGATCCCCACACAAATCTTTTTCGACAAAGAGGGGAAGGAGATATATCGCCATGTGGGCTTCATGGGTGAGTCTGCGATTGTCAGGCAACTAAAGAAAATGGGAGTTGGTTGAATCGAAAAAGCCGGAAATTGATTAGCTAAGGAGGAGGCATTGATGCTGGAAACGTTTTTCTTGACCGTTAATGAGTGGATCGCGGGAGGAACCGCCATTGCTGCCCTGGGCTGCTTTGTGTGGGGCATGATCAGCGTGGTCTTCAGCCCATGTCATCTGGCTTCCATCCCTTTGATTGTGGCCTATGTTGGCGGCCAACAGCAGGTCTTGAAGCCTAAAGAAGCCGCTTATTACTCTGCTGCCTTCACCTCTGGACTTTTTATCACCATAGCCCTGATCGGTATCATTTGCGCCCTGTTAGGCCGTATGTTGGGCGACGTGGGGAACTACTGGCAAATACTTGTGGGATTGGTCCTCGTTTGGGTGGCCCTGGGCATGTTTGGCGTTGAAAAATGCTCCATGTCTGGCACCCTGCTTTACCGTCTGAATCTCAGCGGCCTTTTTGGAGCCTTTGCCCTGGGCTTGGCCTATGGGGTTCTTTCGGGTTCCTGTACCTTCGGTTTTATCGCTCCTATCCTCGCGATTATCACCATACAACAGAAAGTGGCAACAGGAGTTCTTTTTATCCTTCTTTTTGCCATCGGGCATTGCATTCCTATAGTGGTGGCAGGCAGTTCCACTGCTGCAGTGAAAAGGGTTTTGGAAAATAGCCGCTGGCAAGGAGCAGGAAATTGGTTTCGAAAGGGGGCCGGCGCTGTGATCATAATGCTTGCAGTTTATTTCATCATCAATCCATTTCTCCCAATGATACAGTGAACCAAAGCGGCTTTCTCTTTCTTCATCTATGAGCCAGTTTAAGATAGACCTCTGGGATGATGAAAAAAAAAGTTAAATTTTTTTAAGGAGGTAAATTATGGCAACTGATGCAAGTATGGGCAAGGAGCCAAAAGGGCTTAGCCTTTTCGAAAAGTATCTTTCCGTCTGGGTAATCCTCTGTATTCTTGCGGGCATTTTCCTTGGAAAAGTGGCCCCAGGAGTCGCAAAATATCTGGACAGCCTGGCCATCTACGTGGGGGAAGCACCCGTGGTTTCCATCCCTATCGCGATCTGCCTTTTCTTCATGATGTATCCCATCATGGTGAAGATCGATTTCGGGGAAGTGCTCAAAGCCGGCAAAAATGTCAAACCGGTGGGTCTCTCCCTTATTATAAACTGGGCCATCAAGCCCTTCACCATGTATGCAATTTTCATCTTCTTTCTGGGGACTGCGTTTTTGGCCTTTATTGGTCCTGAGGCT
>JAKLQB010000500.1 GCA_022013615.1 Desulfobacterales bacterium
GCCGTGGTAGGCGGCGGTGCAGAGGGGTTGACCGCAGCTTATCTGCTGAACCGTCTCGGACATGATATTATTGCTTATGAGGGCTCATCCCAACTCGGTGGCATACTCCGCATAGGGCTTCCTGAAAACCGTCTTCCCAGGGATGTTCTGGATTGGGAAATTGATGGCATTTTGAATGCCGGGATTGAGGCAGTTACTAATCATAAGCTTGGGCAGGATTTTTCTATTGAATCGTTGCTAAAAGAGGGCTTTTCTGCTGTTTTTGTGGCAACCGGAGGATGGGACACACAACTGGCTGAAAGAAGCAGGGGTGAAATCCCCAGGCCCTTACCCGGTGTACAACTCCTAATTGATTTCATCATGGCCCAAAGGGCAGGAAATACACCTTCCACAGGAAAACAATTGATGATATTGGGTGGCGGCAATGCTGCATTCGAAGCCGCTGCCACAGCCAGCAAGGAGGGGGCAAACAACGTGCATGTTGTCTTTCGAATCCCCCGGGATCATGCTTCGTTCTCCGGAGAAGATATAAAGAAGGCTGAGGCCCAGGGCATCCATTTCTATTTCCAGAGCGCTGTGACAAGGATGATCGGAGAGGGCGACCAGCTCACTCACGTGGAGATCGCCAGAGTTTCAGAAGACGGTAAAGAGGAAGGTGAAAGGGAACTTGTTCCGGTGGACACACTGCTAACCGGTGCCGGACGCTTCCCCGAACTCATCTATGTCCCCCACAGGGAAGAAGGTGAAGATGAAGAAGCGGACCTGAAGGACCCGATCCAGTGGGAGACCCTTTTCCCCTATCCGAGCCCTTTTGCAAAGGAAGATATCGGCATCTTTCGACCGGGAGAAGTGACAAGCGATTATAAAGCGGTGGTGGAAGCCATTGGTTCAGGCAGAAGAGCAGCAAGCTCGATCCAACATTTTTTCTCCGGTGAACCTCTTGAAGCGCCGGCTAACATGATTCGAACACATACCAGGGTCTTAAGCCTGGATCAGTTGGAACCGGTTTCAGAAGCTCCCCGGGAGAAGATGCCTGAGCTCCCCCAGGAAGATCGGATTTTAGACCCTTCAGCGGAAATCGCCCTGGGATATTCGGAAGAGCAGGCAGTCCAGGAGGCCAAACGCTGTCTGCAGTGTGGTCTTATCTGCTACCGTCAGGTTGGGGGGGCTTTGCACTGAACAGGATTTTCGTCATGCGAGGTTGATAATTGCGCCTGGCCTGGGCACCCCGATCCACCCACTTCAGCACACAAAAAGCGATCCCCATAGCAAAACCACCACATACTATGGGTGTGAGAGTGGGCTGTAAGTTAAAAGACTGTGCCAGCACGCTCCCTCCTAATGCACCGGCTACCAGTGTCAGAATAGGAATAAAATATACAAGCAAGGAGAGTTTTAATAAAGAGCCTTTGGGCACACTGATCTCCACGTGATCATTTACCTTTGCCTTAAGATCATTGGTCACCTCAATCAGCATTGCCTTGCCTTCAGAAACCTGGCATACACCGCGGGATTCACAGTGAGCGCATGCTGAACTTCTCTGAATACGAACCATAGCATTGCTGTGTGATATTTTTTCAATAATGCCTTCTTCCGTGACCATATAAGCTCCTTGTCTCGATACCAGTGTACTGTATTACATATTGATGAGTCAGGATGCGATTTGAGTCTGACCTCATTTTATGATAAACATCAACATCCATAAAGACAAGTGCTTGTCAACTAGCAATTCTAATTATGGCCTTCACCTCGCAGGGGCGTGGGGTCTCTTTTTAAAGGCCGCGATCCCGCTGATAAGCGGGACAACGGAGACTGTCCTTTGAGGCTGTCTACAACGAATTTCAAGGCTACGCTGCCGTTCAATAGAATGAAGCAGGTATTTGCGGCCTTTAAAAAGAGACCCCACGTCCCTGCATTAGAAAGGTCAAAATGTTATAATTAGAATTACTGCTTGTCAACACCAGACGAAAATGAAACAAGAATTCAAGGTTCCTGCCGCTGAAATAGAACAAAGAATCAGCAGGATTCAGACAGAACTGCAAGAAAAGGAGATCGATGGGCTTTTCATAGTCCAGAGGGTGGACCTGTTCTATTTCTCCGGGACAGCTCAAAACGGCTTTCTCTATATACCTGCTGAAGGAGATCCTCTCTTGTTTATCAAAAAATACATGCCAAGGGCCAGGGATGAATCATCCATAAAAGACATTATTGAGATCAAGTCTATAAAAGAAGTCCCCCGCCTCATAGCTGACGTTTATGAGGGCCTGCCCCAATGCCTTGGTTTTGAACTGGATGTGGTCCCGGTTAATGACTTCAATTTTTATAGGGAACTTTTTCCTGATACAACATGTGTGGACGGATCCCCACCGATTCGAAAGATTCGAATGATCAAATCACCGTGGGAAATTGATCAGATGAAGGCAGCGGCAGAGGTCTCATGCCGGACCTTTGAATATGCCAGAGACAACATCCGTCCGGGTTATACGGAGATGGAATTCGCCAGTATGTTCGAAGTCTTTGCCAGAAAGCTGGGGCACGGTGGAAAACTTCGAGTGCGGGACTATCAGACCGAAGGATATCCCTGGCATGTATTAAGCGGAAAAAGCGGCGGCATGGTTGGCGTCTTAGACTCGCCCTCAAGCGGACAAGGGACATCCGCAGCTTTTCCATGCGGGGCGGGAAATAAAAAACTGGCCCCTGACGAACCCGTCATGGTGGACTTTAATTGTGTTTTAAATGGCTACCATTTTGATGAAACCAGGATGCTTGCAATTGAGTCCATGCCGCAAAAGGCATTTGATGCGAGTCAGGCTGCTATTGAAATACATAACGAGATCCTGAATAATGTCAAACCGGGCATCAGGCTGGATGAACTTTTTCGCATATCCATTGCCAAGGCCAAATCCCTCGGGTACGCAGAACCTTATCTGGGTCCCCCCGGTTACAAGGTGTCGTTCATTGGTCATGGCATTGGCCTTGAACTGATCGAACAGCCAATCATATCTGCTAAGAGCGAAGTTCTTCTGCGGGCAGGCATGATATTCGCCATAGAACCGAAATTGGTTTATTTAGACGAATTCGCAACAGGTATTGAGAGTATCTTTCTGGTCACAGAAACCGGCTACCGCTTGATCAGCCAAACCCCTGTCCAGGTCTTTATTTGCTAAGCAGAACAAAATGGCTGAAAATACACCCAATAATCAGGACCTTCCTTTTTTAGCCGCCATTTTCACCTCACTTCTATGCATAGTTTTTGGGGCAAATGCTGTAGCTATTAAAATCAGCCTCTCTGGATTAGGGGTATTCACGACAGCGGGACTCCGTTTCAGCATGGCCACATTCATTATTTTTCTTTGGGCCAAAATCACCCGCCGCTCTTTTGACATTAAGAAAGGACAGGCACATCAACTGTTAATTATCTCCGTATTTTTTACTGTACAATTGGCCTTGCTCTATTTTGGACTCAGTAAAACCAATGCCTCCCGGGGAACCCTGTTGATTAATCTTCAGCCTTTTTTTGTTCTTTTTCTGGCTCATTATTTCATTCCAGGAGATCGAATTACGAAAAAGAAAATCCTGGGTCTTTTCATGGGGTTTGCAGGAATGGCTTTAGTATTTCTTGGAAAAAAGGGAATAACAACGGATATACAACTTGGGGATTTTATGATCGTCATAACTGCTTTTCTATGGGCCTGTAACACGGCTTACATAAAAAGGATTATAAACGAATTTGATCCTTTCCAAATTGTGCTTTACCCCATGATATTTTCGGTCCCATTCTTTTTTCTTGCAGGTTTTATATGGGACAGCACAATGATAGGGCATGTGAATCTAAAAGTTCTGGGGTCTCTCTTATACCAGGGGCTTCTAACAGCATCTTTTGGTTTTGTTGCATGGAATAATTTACTTCAGAAATACGGGGCTGTTTCATTGCATTCCTTTATGTTCATTATGCCAATAGCTGGGGTTCTTCTGGGTGGGGTGGTTCTTGGAGAACCAATCACTTTCAATATTTTGCTTGCACTGTTGTTGATTGTCTCCGGGATACTGGTGGTAAACATAAAAACAAAAAAATACACACCGATATTTCCTGCAAGGGGTATATAGTGTCTGAATACCAGATGAGTACTGAACGGGAAGGCGAGCTAAGAGCGGGTAAGCCAGAAGACCTGCCGAGCATGAGGGATGGGGTTTTATAATAGGGTAAGCGTTCACAGGTTCAGGGTTTCCCGCTGAAAGCGGGATTCAGGGTTAGGGACAAGGACAAAATTGAAGACCCGAAGTCCTCGTAAAAATGCTGGTTTTGCCACATAATTGCCAAATACCAGGTTCCAGACCCGCCTGCCTCGCCTGGCATGTACGGAACGGGCATATTCCAAGAGGTCGGCAATGGCGGGCAGGTTTGTGGGGATGTGTAAGCGGTCGGTTTTCCCGTACAAAACGTTTGCAAAATGACGTATGGTGATGAGAATGCCACCTTTGAACCTCTAAACCTTTGAACCAGTGAACGGTTACATTAAAACAGATCACACAAAGGATATGCTATGGAAAATTCAGGAAAAAAGAAGGAACGGGTGAAATATATCTTTGAAATACTGGACCCTCTCTATACTCGGGAGAAAACAGCCCTCGAATACAGGACTCCTTTTCAGCTCCTTATTTCAACCATCCTTTCGGCCCAGTGTACCGACAAGCAGGTCAACAGTGTCACCAGGACCTTGTTTAAAAAGTATAAGAAGCCCCAGGACTTTATAAATGCACCCATTGCTGAGCTGGAAGACGATATCCGGCCTACCGGTTTTTTCAGGAACAAGGCAAAATCCATAAAGGGCTGTACTCAAGGGTTGGCGCATCTTTATGGTGGCGAGGTGCCATCCACAATGGAGGAACTGGTCAAACTGCCAGGCGTGGGGCGAAAGACGGCAAATTGCGTCCTGGGTGCCGCATTTGACGTCCCTGGCGTCGTAGTAGACACACACGTGAAAAGACTTTCCCTCAGATTGGGGCTCACAGAAAACCAGAACCCTGATAAGATCGAAAAGGATATCGAAAAACTGCTTCCAAAAGACAGGTGGCGTCGTTTCTCAGACATCCTCATCTATCACGGAAGAGACGTCTGCAAGGCAAGAAAGCCCGACCATGACCGGTGCCCGGTTTTCAACCTGTGCCCGTCAAATTCAATTTGATGTTAAATTAAAGGTGATTGATCACAGGGCACCTCAACTCTGGTAACTTTTCAAAAAGTTCGAACTGTGCGGTTAGATTTTAACGCTCGTTGTAGGATGGGTTGAGCGTCAAAAGAATGGTGGGTTTCGCTGTTTTAACCTTGTTTTACTTAATTCCCATGGCATGCAAATTGTGTGGAATTAGTCCCGCTTTCAGCGGGACTCAACCCACCCTACGGGATGGTAAACTTCATTGAGTTACATCTAACCGCACAGATCGAAAAAATTCGGGAAGACAAGAGACCCGCATGGCCCCACGGATACCGGATAGGAGGATATGCCCGAATTTTTTGAGAAGTTACCAACTCTGTGGTGAACTATTACGAATTGTTGCAGTTCAAAGGTCGATCTGAAATTCGGCCAAAAGAAAGGTGTGATCCGAGGGTTTTTCCAATGTCCTGGGTTTAGTATCGATCCAGGCTCTGTGCGATTTTTCTGCCAGGGGTGCAGTGGCTAAGATATAGTCAATGCGCCAGCCCATATTTCGCTTAAAGCCATTTGGAATCCTATAATCCCAGAAAGTATAATGGCCAC
>JAKLQB010000501.1 GCA_022013615.1 Desulfobacterales bacterium
AACATCCCTATTGCGTTAAGCCTTGCCCGGGCCCACCTCTTGAACAACGAACCCCAGCTTGCAGAACGATACTACAAGAATATCCTGAAGCAAAACCCTGAGGTCTTGCAGGCCCGTTTCGCCCTGGCGGATATCTACAGGCGAAGTGGAAAGATTAACCTGGCTACAGGCCAGTTGGAGAAAGTGCTGGAGAAAGATCCTGATAACATAAAAGCATTGTCAGCGCTGGGTGACATGGCCCTTGAAAAAGAACCCTGAGAACCTCAGCTTTGGCATGTTAATTGCTTTCCTGGATGAGCAGAGATGTGAAAATCCCCCCTCACCCCCCTTTAGCAAAGGGGGGAAATCTTGAATCCCTCTTTATAAAAGGGGGACTGAGGCATCCGGCTCGGAGAGGGGATTTTCTTGACCGGATTCAATCTGTCTTAGACGTTTTCCTGGCCAGTGGCGGAAAAAATTGACATATTGATTTTGTCAGTATAAAAAGCTATACTTACTCAGGTTGTCAGGTTCACGGGTTCAGGGTTCAAAGGTTCACCCAAAATCTGAATCCCGCCCCGAAGGGAATTCATACGTTCTGAAATAAGAAGATATGAGAGTACAACGATTTGAGAATGTGGTTTCATCAAGTACTTTCCGGCCTGCAAGCAAGGTCAACGAAATAAAGGTAACCCTCGTATGTGACTCCGCAACGCTGGAGTCACTTTTTTGATCAAACTGGCAACTTCGGTGGCCAGAGGCGGCGCTGAACGATGAACGCTGAACCTATGAACGCATACACCATGTTTATCCTGTCTAAAAATATTGTTAAACCATTTTTTCTCTGCGGCCCCAGCGTCTCTGCGGTGAACTTTAACGAATGGAGGAATAGGTGAAAAAGAAGGTCTTTTTTGGTTCTGTTTTTTTATTATTGGTCATTGCAAATGCTGTCGCCCTGGCAGCAGAAAGTACCTATCAAATCGGCCCGGGAGATGTCCTTCAAATCTCTGTCTGGAAAGATGAGAGCCTTACTCGGGAATTAGTCGTGCCCCCTGATGGTATAATGTCATTCCCTCTTATCGGGGATTTGGACGTGAAATATATGACTGTCACGGATGTAAGAAAGGCTATTACAAAAAAGCTCTCAGAGTATGTACCTGATGCTACGGTCTCGGTTATTCTTTTAAAGCTCGACAGCTTGAGGGCGTATGTAATTGGTAAGGTACACAACCCCGGTCAATTTGCAATTACAATGGAGACCAGTGTAATGCAGATTCTTTCCATGGCTGGAGGTATCAATCCATTTGCCGATGGAAACAAGATCCTGATACTGCGGCAAATAAATAACAAAACCGTTAAAATACCTTTTAATCATGATCAAGTGATGAAGGGAGAAAACCTTCAACAGAATATTCTTATCCAGCGGGGAGATGTAGTTGTGGTTCCGTGAGTAGGTATTTGGTATCCGGTATCCGGTACTGGTGTAATGGAAATAGGCCAAGATAAAACATCTGCGATCTTTGCCTGCCCCGTTAAATGCCTTTTTCCGTCTATTTAACTGGGGCGTGCTCTGCGGTGAGTAAAACCTCAATTGAGGTGGTATTCGGTATCTGGTACTGGGTACTGGTGTAATGAAAATAGGCTAAGAAAAAACCTCTGCGATCTTTGCCTGCCCCGTTAAATGCCTTTTTCCGTCTATTTAACTGGGGCGTGCTCTGCGGTGAATAAAACTTAGGGGGATTCTAAAATGATTTTTATTAAAAAAGTGACTATCATGTTCTTTTGTAAGTGCTTGATCATTTCTTTTCTTTCTGTCCCGTTTATAGCGGTGGCCAGAGATGTTACAGTTGTGCCTTCTATTACCTTGAGGGGTGAGTATGACGACAATGTATATTTTACCAGAACCGACGAAATAAGTGATTACCTCGCCATAATCAGCCCTGGTTTGAAACTGGACTATGCCACCGAGGTGTTCAATATTAGAGGTAGCGGACTTGTTGATGTTCTCCGTTATGTAGACGAAAAGGATATTAACACAGAAAACCAACGGTACACCATAAACGGTGGATATCAATTAATGGAAAGATGGGCCCTTTCAGGAGATTTTTCTTATATAAAGGACACCACCCTTGATTCAGAGCTTGAAGAGACAGGCATTGTGTATGTGAGAGAGGATCGAGAGCGTTTTAATGCCGGCGCAGGTCTTTCATACCAGGTATCTGAATTGTCCGATATGGGCGTTAATTACGCATATTCGAAAACGGGTTACGATGAGCAAGGGTTAGAAGACTATGATGTCAATTCAATTAGTCTTTCCTACAACCGCAAGTTCAATGAGGGTATTGATGTTTTTACTATACAACCGGGATATGCCCGGTTTAGTTCAGATGTCAGTGATGTTGATGGATATCGTCTCAACTTTGGCTGGACGCATTTACCAGGTGAAACTTATCGCCTGAGAATTATTCTGGGAGCACGTTATTCAGAACAGGATTATAAGGACGACAGGGACAAGACTTCAAATTGGGGTGGAGTGGCGGACATCAGTCTGCTAAAAAAGGCTGAGATCTATTCCGTGCTCGTGGGTTTCAACAGTGACGCCTATAGCGAACCCTCCACAGGTGAATTAAACAAGGTGTACAAGATCTATTGTAATTTAACGCGAAGGGTAACAGAGCGTTTCAGCGCGGGCGTTAACAGCAGGCTTTCCTTAACGCAACCGGACGACGCAGACGCCGTAAATGACAAGGAAATATGGTATTTCACTGTGACACCATCGTTAAGTTATAGACTTACAGAGAATCATTCTTTACGCTTATCATACAGCTATCAGCAGCAATATGACAGAAATATAGAAGATGATCCCCGCATAGCACGAAACAGGGTGTGGTTGTCATTGAACTTCAATTTTCCCAAGAAGTGGTAATATAGCTCTTAAGATAATCTTTTTGGGGTTTGCGATCATTTTATCATCAAACAAGCCCTGGAATGAATCAATGCAGAAT